>VGVX01000111.1 GCA_016873845.1 Ignavibacteria bacterium | reverse complement strand
AAGTAATCATAAAAAATTAAATTTATTAAGATCAGCGATTCAATCAGAATTGAAGTTACATCAAAGAAAGGTAGCTTGAATTGAAATGGCCTCTCTTAATATTTTCAACTAAGTTTGACTAATTACCTTCAATACTATTAACTGAATCATATTTTAGTTAATTTTAAAAAAAATTCGCTATTTAATAGATGAAAAAGCTCTCCGCTAAAAGCATTCAATCCCAGCTTATTATGTATTTCACTATTGCCATTGTTATTCCTACCGTAATAACAATGATTGTCGGAGTGAAATTAATTCACGATCAAATTCTTTCACGTTCTGAATCGAAATGCATCTCCGATTTAAATTCTGCAAGAGAAATATATAGAAATAAAATTAAACAGATTGAAAGTATTGTCAGGTTAAACAGCGTTCGAAGTCTTGTTATAAATGCTGTAAAATACAGAGATCAAAACTTTCTTAAAAAAGATTTACAGAAAACACTTCATAGAGAAGGATTGGATATACTTACGATCGTTGATGGAAACGGTAAGGTAATAATGAGAGGAAGAAATCCTATTAGATCGGGTGATTTGATGAACGAGGATAATTTTATTAAGAAAGTAATTAACTCAAAAAGAACTGTTTCCGGTACAGATATAGTCGTTGAAGATTTATTGATAAAAGAATCCGAACAATTATCAATTCAAGCTTCGATGAAAATAACGCCGACACCAAAATCAAAACCTCGCGAAGTACATATTGAATCTTCCGGTATGATGCTCAGATCTGCCGTACCGATTTTTGATGAATCGAATAACTTTATCGGAATTTTAATTGGAGGAATTTTACTAAACAGAAATTTTGAAATCGTGGACAAGATAAAAGAAATTGTTCACGAAGGAGAAGTGTATAAAGGACAAGAAATCGGTTCAGCAACAATTTTTCAAAACGATTTGAGAATTTCTACAAATGTTAGAAATGAAGATGGTTCGAGAGCTATCACATCTTTAGTATCCGAAGAAGTTTACGATCAAGTTTTGGTAAATGGAAAACGTTGGGTCGGTGAAGCATTCGTTGTTAATTCTTGGTACATCACAGCTTACGAGCCGATTCGGAATATTGATAACAAGATTGTTGGAATTCTTTATGTAGGAATTTTAAAAGAACCATTTGACGACATTTTGAGAAATACAATTCTTACTTTTTTAGGAATTGCTCTAATTGGACTTGTTCTGATTATTTTTGCTTCATTTCTAATGGCAAAGAAAATTGCAAATCCGCTAAGAAAACTTGAAACTGTTGCCAATCAAATTGCCACAGGTGATTATAAAAAAGAAATTCATCTCGAGGCACCGCGTGAAATTGAAAATTTAGCGACTTCGATTAATCAAATGGCAAAAGAGTTAGAAACAGAAAAAGAAGAACTTGAAGCATGGGGAGAAAAACTTGAGAAAAAAGTGCAGCAGCGGACAGAAGAAATAAAAAAAATCCACTCACAGCTTTTCCGTTCTGAAAAATTAGCTTCGATTGGAAAATTAGCTGCAGGCGTTGCACATGAAATTAACAATCCTCTAACCGGAATTTTAACCAATGCAAGTCTGCTGAAAGATGACTTAACAGACGACGATCCGCGAAAAGAAGATGTAGAAGTAATTGTAAAAGAAACAATTCGCTGCAGAGAAATAGTAAAACGATTACTTGATTTCGCACGTCAAACGAAACCTCAAAAGAAGTTGACCAATCTTAATTCCCTAATCGACAATATTATTCTTCTTGTTCGAAATCAAACTTCATTCAGAAATATTGAAATTGAGAAACATGTAGTAACTGATTTTCCTGAACTAATGGTCGATCCAGATCAGATTCAGCAAGTTTTTATAAACCTTATTTTAAATGCATCGGAAGCTATGCCGAATGGAGGAAAACTCAATATAGAATTAAATAAATCTAACGAAGAAACAGTTAGTATTATGTTCAGCGATACAGGTATCGGAATTCCAGAGCATTTAAAAGAAAAAATATTTGATCCGTTCTTCACAACAAAAGAAAGCGGAACCGGATTAGGACTTTCAATTACATACGGAATAATTGAGCAACATGGCGGAAATATCAATCTGACAAGTACTCCCGGTGAAGGAACAACATTTGAAATTAGTTTACCTTTAAAGAGTACGGAAGGCGAAGATTAGAGAATGGCAAAAATATTAATTATCGATGATGAAATTGTAATTTGTAAAAGCTGTGAAAAAATTTTTCGCAGAGCAGGTCACGAAACTCTTTATTCCACTTCGGGTAAGCAGGCTCTTAAATTTATAGAAAACGATGAATTTGATGTTGTATTTACTGATTTAAAGATGGTCGACATCGGAGGATTGGAAGTACTTCAATTCATTAGAAAAAAATTTCCGGAAATTATTGTGATTGTGATTACGGGTTTTGCTACAATTTCATCTGCAGTGGAGACGATGCGCGGTGGAGCTTTTGATTTTTTACCTAAACCATTCACACCGAACGAGTTGCTCGCGGTTCTTGAAAAAGCATTAGAGAAACGAAGCTTAATTCAAATTTCAAAAATACCGAAAATCGATGCAAGCGAAGAAGGATTTGAAGGAATTATCGGCAAGAGTCCTAAAGCAAAAATCGTTTTTGATTTAATTAGAAAAGTTGCTCAAACTGATGCAACAATTTTAATAATAGGTGAGAGTGGAACGGGAAAAGATTTGACTGCAAGAGCAATTCATAATTTGAGTAAGCGAAAGGATGAAAAATTTTTTGCGATAGATATTTCAACTTTATCAACTTCTTTACTTGAGAGCGAATTATTTGGTTACGTAAAAGGTTCTTTCACCGGTGCGACCGCCGATAAAATTGGAGTTTTTGAAGTTGCAGATAAAGGAACAATCTTTCTTGACGAGATTGGTAATCTTTCTCTTGAAACTCAAGCACGTTTGCTCAGAGTACTTCAAGAGAAAGAAATTATTTCAGTTGGAAGCACAACCGTAAAAAAAGTGGATGTGAGATTAATTTTTGCTACAAACAAAGATTTGAAACAACTTGTTGATGCCGGGAAATTCCGCGAAGATTTATTTTATAGACTAAACGTATTTCCAATTAGGCTTCCATCACTCCGAGAACGAAGAGAAGATATTCCTGAACTTATAATTCATTTCATAAATAAATTCGGAAGTGAAATGAATAAGTCAATTCCCAAAATTAAACCTGAAGCGTTGGAAGTACTTTTAAACTATCATTGGCCCGGGAATATTCGTGAATTGGAGCATACAATCGAACGACTAATGATATTACTCGAAGGAAATCTAATCGAACCGATTCATGTAAGCGCAGCGTTGTTCAAAACCGAAACTCAAATCAGCAGCATTATTCCGAAATCAAGTGAAGAACTTAAGCAGCTTAAAAAACAGATACGTGAATCTTCAGTTCATGAAATCGAAAAAGTTTTTATAACAGAAGCTTTAATCCGCAACAATTGGAACATTTCAAAAACTGCACGCGATGTGGGAATGCAGAGAGCAAACCTTCAAGCATTGATAAGAAAATATAATATCAAAAAACCTATCTGAGTGCATATCAATAATTGCAGATGCATATTTTAAATATGCATTTCTATTAAATTTTAATCGCAATCCTTCATTTAATTTCAAATTTTCAATCCTAATTGAATATAATATCATCATTTTCTTCTGGCATGATCATTGCATTTATAAGAATAAAAAAAAGGAAATAAAAAAAATGATTACGAAAAAAATTTTAGTTGTTGATGATGAAGAAACTATTTGTCAAAGTGTTGAAAAGATTCTAAGCCGAAGAGGATATAAAGTTGATAAAGCATTAAATGCCGATTCCGCAATTAAAAAAATCAATGAAAGCTCATACGATTTAGTAATAACAGATCTGATGATGCCGAAAACAAGCGGAATGGAACTACTCGAAATTATCCGCAAACATTATCCCGAACTCGAAGTAGTAATGATAACAGGTTATTCTTCCATCGATACTGCCGTAAAAGCAACAAAACTCGGAGCTTCAAATTATTTACCAAAGCCATTCTCTCCGGAAGAATTGAATCTTGTTACTGAAAGAGCGCTTTCGAGAAAAAAAGAAAACAATCAAAAGAAGGAATTGAAAAATTCAAACCCTTCGAATGATATCATCGATGTCGACATGCCCTTCAGTGAAGCAGAAATTACAAAATATACTTCCAAAGAATATGTTGAAACACTCACTCATTCAGATATTCCGCATGCGAAAAAAACTGCAACAAGAGCATATTGTCACTTGGGAAAACGAGACTGCAGAAAAGTTGTTGTTGAAGGGAAAGAATGCGTCGGTGATTGTCCAATAGAGAAAAAAGAAAAAGCGCTAGCCTCGAAGTCAATAAAGAAAGTTCATCAATTCTCAAAAGATATAATCGATGTCGATATGCCTTTCAGTTTTTCAGAAATTGAAAAATTTACATGTGATGATTATTTAATGTGCCTCGACCGTTCAGACATGCCGAGAGTTGGAATGTATGGAAAGAATTTTGCATCAAAGAATAATGTACTTGTCATAGATGATGAACCGATAGTTTGTCAAAGCATCCGAAAAATTTTGTCGAAGAGAAGTTACTCTGTTGATGAGGTTTTCGATGTTGATGCAGCTATCCACAAAATGAGATTGAATCAATATGATTTAGTTTTGCTCGATCTTAAAATGCCGAAAAGAAACGGAATGGAAGTTTTAGAATCTATTAAAAGATTGTATCCGAAGGTTCCTGTTATAATGATTACAGGTTACGCAACAATTGAAACTGCAATCGAGGCAACAAAACTTGGTGCATTCAATTTTATTTCAAAACCATTTACACCTGAGGAATTAACAAAAGTTACTGAGGAAGCGATAG
>VGVX01000110.1 GCA_016873845.1 Ignavibacteria bacterium | reverse complement strand
ACCTGCAATTGATTTTAGAATAACGTTAATTTATATTTGAACGCTTAATTAATGAATACTATAAGATGAAAATCAGCGATTTACTTAACCAAGAAAATGTTTTGCTCGAATTAGAAGCAAAAGATAAATATGAAATAATTGATGCATTGGTCGATACTGTCTCGAAATCGAGTAAAGTGTTGGATAAAGATAAAGTCAGAAATTGTGTTCTCGAGCGTGAAAAAGTTCTCTCAACTGGTGTGGGAAAAGGCTTTGCCGTGCCACATGGAAAAACTGATGCCGTCACAGAGATTGTCGTTGCGTTTGCAATTACAAAAAATCCAGTTGATTACGAAGCTTTGGATGATCAACCTGTCCGCCTTGTGTTTCTGATAATTGGAAGGGATAGTTTAGTTAGTTCACATATAAAACTGTTGAGTAGAATTTCGCGCCTTATGAATAATGAAGATTTTCGTGAATGCCTGCTCGATTCTAAATCTGTTGTTGAAGTTATTGAACATTTTAGAAAAGAAGAAGCAAATTATTTTGATATATCCTGAAACTTTGTTCATAGCTTCCATAATAGTGAAAATTCAATGAGGAGGTTAAATATTTATTTTTGAGAATCATTAGACAATTTTTCAATTTAAAATCGATACTTATTATTTCTTATTTATTATTCGATATTCAAAAGAACAAAATTTTCATTAATAAATACTGATTTGTCATCTTATTATATAAAATAATTTTTTTCCTAATTAATCGATAATGTTTAAATCTATTCGCGGTACAAAAGATATTTTCCAACCTGAAATTTTTCGTTGGCAGCGGCTTGAGTCTTACATTCACCAATTGATGAAGCATTTCAACTTTACGGAAATCCGAACCCCAGTTTTTGAAGAAACAAGTCTATTTGCGCGAGGTATTGGGGATGAAACAGACATTGTCGGAAAAGAGATGTATACTTTCACGGATAAAAGCGGAGCCAGCCTAACGTTAAAACCAGAAATGACTGCAGCAGTAGTGCGTACATTTATTCAGCACAATCTTGGTGAAATCCGTCCTGTAAATAAACTATATTATATCGCACCGATGTTTCGGCAGGAAAGACCTCAAGCAGGTCGTTTTAGACAATTTCATCAAGTAGGAGCAGAGATATTTGGTACAAAAAGTTTTATTGCTGATGGGGAGTTAATAATTCTTGCTGATGAAATGCTTCGCGGATTGAATGTCAAAAATTTAGAGTTGCATTTAAATAGTGTTGGATGTCCGGTATGCCGATCGATTTATGTAGAAAAATTAAGGGAATACTTCTCTCAATTCGTTGATAAACTTTCAGAAGACAGTAGAACGAGATTGGATAAAAACCCTCTTAGAATTCTTGATTCGAAAGATGAACAAGATACCCTACTGAAAAATGATGCGCCTTCGATACTTGAGAATTTGTGCGATGACTGTAAATCCCATTTCGATGGATTAAAAGAGTTTTTGACTATGAATCAAATTAAGTTTTTACTCAATCCTAATCTTGTCAGAGGCCTGGACTATTACACAAAAACAGCCTTTGAATTTACATCAAGCGATCTTGGTGCACAGGATGCAATTTGCGGAGGTGGTAGGTACGATCTTTTGGTTTCTCAACTTGGGGGGAAGGAAACACCAGGAATTGGATGGGCGTGCGGCATCGAAAGAATTTTATTAGCAGCTGAAAAATATGAACAATCTGAAGAAACAAAGTTAGATTGTTTCGTTTGCACAGTAAAAAGTGATTTTAAAAATTCGGCGTTCAATATTGTAACAGAAATTAGACGTGCAAATATCGCATGCGAAATAGATTTATTAGACCGCAGTCTTAAAGCTCAAATGAGAGAAGCCAATCGACAGAATGCCAAATTTGTTATAATTGTTGGCGAAGAAATGCATGGAGGAAATATAACGCTGAAGAATTTATCCAGCGGCGAGCAAGAACTTATTGAGTTAAAAGATGTGCAGAAAATTCTCAAAAATAAACTTGCCTCAAGCTAGTAGTTTTGCTTACTTCATTTGACTTATGGTAAGAACAAAAAAAGAAAAACCCGCAAGTGAATTAGCTATTATTGACGAATCGACAGGGTGGACACTTAAATACGAATATCAAATTAAACCTGTTTTTGAATTCGACGAAATTTTGAAGAAAAATTTTTTTATAATCGAGCTGTTGACTTACAGGGAATTCGCTTCATTCAGATATGTCATTGATTATATTTTATCAAATCAGAATAGAGAGTATAAAATCAAGATCAAAGGATTAAATTCAAAGGATATATCTTTCCCTTATGCAGGAAAAGCTTCGGTAAGAATTAAGCTTCCATCTTTAATTGGTTTATATACTTTCCATATAATAAAAAAAAATGGTGAGACAAATTCGTTCGATCTGAAAATAAATTCTTATGAAAGAAGCGTTATCTTAGAAAGAGAATTTTTAAAGGATAATAAGAAACACAAGAAATTTGTAGAATATATAGGATAATTTATGTGCCCACAACTTTTTGAAATTGGACCGTTTACAGTTTATAGCTATGGCTTGATGCTTGGAATCGGATTTATAGTTGCAAGCTATCTGCTATCAATTGAGTTCAAACGGAAGAAAATTCATACCGATTTAGCCACTGAGATAACATTACTTGCATTGATCTTCGGAATTATTGGAGCAAAAATGTTTCATTTATTCGAAACGTGGGATACCTTTATTCAAGATCCAATTGGCGAAGCTTTTTCGGCCGGCGGATTAACCTGGTATGGGGGATTTATTCTTGCGGTAATTGCAATTTGGATAAATTCACGCCGAAGAAATTTACCATTCTTTGTGATTGCTGACTCTGTTTCGCCTGCTTTAGCGATTGGTTACGGGATTGGACGTATGGGCTGTCATCTTGCCGGTGACGGGGATTATGGAATTCCAACAACTTTACCTTGGGGAACGGATTACTCTGCAGGTACATATCCTCCTTCATTAGCTTTGAAATATCTTTATCCCGATGGCAACGTTCCTGAAGGTATACTTTGTCATCCCACTCCGGTTTATGAGTTCATTCTTGCTGTAATCATTTTCTTAATTCTTTGGAAGATTAGAAAGAAAAATTTTCCGGATGGAAATTTATTCATGTACTTTCTGATTCTTCATGGGCTTTCACGTTTTGCTGTTGAATTTATTCGGATAAACCCGCAATTGCTATTTGGTCTATCTGAGGCACAAATTATTTCAGTGATATTAATTCTAATTGGAATAACAGGGATCATTTTCTACAAAAAAAAATCAGACTTAAAACGATTCGATCCAACGACCGTGAAATATACTCCGAAACCCAAAAAGTAATTTTGTAAATGAGTTTAATTGTTGGTCGGCATCCTGTTCTTGAAGCGCTTAAGTCGGGAAAATCAATTGAGAAAATATTTGTCCTATTTGGCTGTAAAGGGGGGTCGTTAGGTGAGATACTTAAATTTGCTCACGATAAGCATGTAAAAGTTGTTGAAATTAACAAACAAAAATTTCAAGAGATAACAAAAGACCTGCCGGCTCAGGGAATAGCTGCATTCATTTCTGATAGAAAATATTTTGAGATTGAGGACATCATCAGCGAGGCGGAAAATAAAAACCAAAAACCATTCATTCTCATTTTTGACAATATTCAGGATCCTCATAATGCCGGAGCTTTAATCCGCACTGCTGAATGTATGGGCGCTCACGGAATAGTTGTTACAAAAGATAATTCGGCAAGCTTAAACAGCACAGCGGCAAAAGCATCTGCCGGCGCAATTGAGCACGTTAAAATTTGTAAGGTTACAAATCTCGCCCGCTCGATTGATGCGATGAAAGAAAAAGGAATATGGATAATTGGCACTTCATCGAGGGCAGAAAAAACAATTGATCAAATTGATGTAGACCTTCCGCTTGCTTTAGTTCTAGGCAGGGAAGGCGAAGGAATGCGGCGATTAACTGAATCGAAATGCGATTTCCTTGTCAAGATTCCTCTCTATGGTAAAATCGATTCATTGAATGTATCTGTTGCAGGGGGAATATTAATGAATGGGATACAAAATCGAAGAAGAAAAATTTTCTAAAATCTTTATCACAATTTTCATTTTTTATCCCTCCTCAGATAAAGCGCATCTTCCAGTTTTCATATTCCATTATCCATGCCCAATTTTCAAATACAATACAAATTCCTCTGTACTTTGATTTTATTCTGTCGTAATTTAAGAGTGTTCGAGAATGCTTTCTATGAAAATAGATTTCACCACTCTAAAAAATAGCATACAAATTATCTCAGTGGATTCAAAAAATTTAAAGGTATTGAGTCAACTGGTAAAAATATCCCGTATTGTTGCATGCAGCTATCTTAACAATATCAGACCATCGCTCCATTACTTATACCAGCAACAAGGCATTACAACAACTGACCTTTCGTACGATTGTATTGCCGAAATATTTTCAAGGGATGAAAATGATAGTTTTTATCGGATCGAGAAGTTTTGTAAATCATTAAACGATTCACTTGAAAAAGTTTCGGAGATCGACATTTTCCTTGCATGGAAAAGTTTTCTTATAAAGGTTGTCGATGCACAATTGGCCAGACTATATTCTCAGTCTGACCCAACTGGAACAAAAATTCTCAGAAATATTCGTGACGTT
The DNA here is from genome assembly GCA_016873845.1 of Ignavibacteria bacterium. Classification (NCBI taxonomy): domain Bacteria; kingdom Pseudomonadati; phylum Ignavibacteriota; class Ignavibacteria; species Ignavibacteria bacterium. The sequence goes on along the minus strand of VGVX01000110.1, from coordinate 493 downwards.
GTTAGAGAAAGCGATTATTTCATAATGGAGAAAACAATGTCAGGAAATATGCTTGTCCCTAAAAATGTTAATCCACTTTATCACCTCCCTTCAATTCCTATTGAAAAATTTGAGAGCGAGTACTTTACTACAACGTTTGATAGGAAAAGTAGTTTTAATGAACAAATAGCAATCGTTTATAATATTTTGACAGGACAATCCGAATACAGAAGGACAATACTGCTATTAGATATCAGTAAAATATTTAAGCACAGATTTTTTAGCGATTCCATTCCAAATAACTCCAACAACGAGAGTTCTTATAATGTTAGGAGTTTAACTAACTTAGAGATTGAAGAATTTGAGTCTAGAGTTTTGTCAACATTAAAAGAGAAGATATTCCTTCAATATTTTGCTAAAGGTAAATTTAACAAAGCTCAAGCAGAAGGTGTATATTTTGCAGTTCGGGATATTGTCAACGATTGGTGCTTAAATGGCGAGTGTGAAGAAACAT
>VGVX01000109.1 GCA_016873845.1 Ignavibacteria bacterium | reverse complement strand
AACCAAGAAACTTGTTTTAATCAGATGAAAGGGCAACTGCAGCTAACAAGCAAAAACATGACGCAAATAATAATTTCCTAAGAGATTCTTCGACATTAAGTCTCGAATCGCTCAATGCCGTTGCTCTCAATAAATATTTTTATAATAGTTCGCAACGGCAATGTATGTTTTTGCAGAACGTTAGGCGCCATTTGCTCTATGCACTATTTATCAATTCCGAGGATTAGAACAGGAATGTCAATATTAGATACACCACGATGCTCCAAATCCCAAACGAACTGCTCGAAGTACGAAACTCCGGTTGACATTTGGTCAGCAAATTTCTTTATAGGAACAATCTCTATTCCAGCATCAATGAAACCAAGTTTATTAAATATCGTCATCTTTGCACAGACATTGTACACCATAAAAGCATATTTACCGAACTGGACTTCAATCCCAAGTTTTTCCTTTATGAAGTCCATTTCTCGAAATGCACCTTTGTTTAATTTAGCGGGTTTATAATCAGGGGAATAAAATTGAGTGGGATACTCACAAGGAACTCGTTGGTCTTTCCATTTAAATTTATCAAACTCATACTTGAAAGCTTTGTTCAATGCCTTAGGATTATACAACATTTTACCCGGCATTGTCTTTTCTTCACTCTTTTTTGTTTTGGCTTTCTGTGCACTTACCTTACTTATAACTTGTATGACTTCTTTCAGCAAATGAGGATATTTTCGGTCGATAGTTTCTTGTCCATTATTAAAAGAATAAATGCCAACGATTTTCATTCAGTTTCTCTATTATCGTTACCATTGCCGTTTTTCCATTCGGTTGGAATTTGTGATACTTTTTCTTTTCCAGTTGGCTCAAATACAGGTTTACCAAGTGGTCTAATTTTAAGTTTACCAGTGTAGAAATCTTCGATTCGTTCTTTTGCAATAGCAATATATTCTTGTTCTTTGTCAACGCCAATAGCTTTTCGGTTATGCTTTAATGCAGCGATTAGTGCAGAACCAACACCACAATAAGGGTCTAGGATCCAATCATCTTCGTTGGTAAGTGCAAGGACGCAACGTTCTATTAATTCAATTGGATATTGGCAAGGATGTACTGTTTTCTCCGGATGATTTGCTTTCACATTTGGAATATCCCAAAGTTCTTCATCCCATTCTTGCTTAACAAATTCCCAAACATCTGAGGGATTTTTTCCAAGAGGATTTCCAGAAGGAAGTCCACGCTTTGGCCCTTTGAAATGTCTTTTTCCTGGATACTTCGATGGAACACGGACATCATCTAAGTTAAATGTATATTCATCTGATTTCGTAAACCAGAGGATTGTTTCATATCGTCCTGAAAATCGTTTGCTGGCATGTAAACCGTGATTGAAACGCCAAATAATACGGTTTCGTAACTTCATTCCGTATTTTTTAAAGTGGCTATAGTATAGAGTATCAAGCGGGAAAACTTCAGAATTATCAACAAAGTTTCCAACTTGCCAGCAAATGCTTCCATCAATTCGGAGTTTCTTTACTAGTTTTTCGATTACGTGGTCTTGGAAATCTAAATATGCTTCAATCGCAGTTTTACTTTCATATTCTTTTCCAAGGTTGTATGGAGGAGAAGTAATAATTAACTTAGCAGTATCATTTGGGACAGTATCAAGAAAATCAAGTGTATCACCACAATTTAAAATAATTCGTGCATCGGGGTCATAATTATCTATGATTTCCGGACCTTTAAACATTGGATATGTATTATCGTGAATTAGCATAATTCAATTTACAAAACATGATCAAAGAGAGCAAACGGCACTTAACAAGCGTAACAACGTCGCCTCATTTATTAAGAATTATTGTGGCTCAACGCTTTCGCTCACTGAATTTAGTTTTTATGAGTTCGCTCCAGCGTTGCGTTGTTACGCCAAACGTTCGAAATGCCACCTAGCTCGATATGAACGCCAGTGACCAAAAACGAATCGAGGAGCTGGTCCGAGAGGACATCACCATCGTTCCTTACGATTCACAATGGCCAACACTGTTCTAACGAGAGGTCGATTTTCTATGCACTCTACTTCCAAAGGGTCTCATTACAAGAATCGAACATTTTGGCAGCAGCGCAGTCCCAGGCTTGTCGGCAAAACCCATCATCGATATCTTGGCAGAAGTCGGCAGTCTCGAAGAAACGAAAACGACTATCGTACCTATTCTTCAAGCTGCTGGATACGAATATCTTTGGCGCCCTAACATTGACAATCAGCCTCCGTACTATGCTTGGTTCATCAAGAGAAATCAAAGCGGTGAACGTACTCATCACATTCATATGGTCGAGGCAGACTCTGAGTTGTGGGATCGTCTTCTCTTTAGAGATTATCTTCGGCAATTCTCTGCTGAAGCTCACCGGTACGATCAGTTGAAGCGTTCGCTCTCTCAACTCTATCACAATGACAGAGTCGCATACACAAGAGAAAAGAGAGAGTACATTTCTTCAATAACCAAAAAAGCGAAGCACTTTTTTGCATCTCGTACTTGATGTGGCACTTCGCCTAACAGCGGTAACACCGGAGCTCTCCTCCTACATGGCGCACCGGAGTGAATTCGATAAGGCAGCACTTCAGCGGATCGCTCAACGGTCTTGCTCACGAATTGGTATTGATGATCCAGCCGCAGGTAATGAATCGTTCGTAGCGGCTTCTGCAACATCATTTCTGAGTTCGCAAAACCAATGCGTTGAGCGGCTAAACATTGTACGTCATGCTTTGGCGATAGAACGACTATAACGAACAAATCAGAATTAAAAATAAAAAATAAAAAAAATAGCAATGGGAAAAATAACACAAATAAAAACCAAACAAACCTCTGCAAGTGTTGAGGACTTTATAAGCAAAGTAAAAGATGAACAGCAACGAAAAGACAGTCTCGTAATTATTGAAATGATGAAAAAACTTAGTGGTGAAAAACCTAAAATGTGGGGTTCCTCACTCATCGGTTTTGGTAACAAGATATATAAAAGCCCGAATACAGGGAGAGAAGTAGATTGGTTTCTTATTGGATTTTCGCCTCGAAAAGCAAACCTTTCTTTACATCTCGTCTTTGAGATTAACAAACACTCAGACACACTTAAAAAATTAGGTAAGTTCAAAACGGGAGGTGGCTGCCTTTATATAAACAAACTAACTGATATCGATCTAAAGATTTTAGAAAAATTAATCGCCGTAGCATTAAAAGTAAAATAGTTTAATTATTGTGACTTATTTTCACAATTTGAAACACTAATCTGAATGAGATGAGATTAAAATAACTAAAGCAAACAGAAGAAAGGTAATAATATTTAAAGCATGAATTCAAAAGGAAAAACCGTGAATGAAATTCTTACTAATCTTCCTAAAGACAGAGTAGAACCGTTCAACAAACTTCACGATGTAATTGTAAAAAATTTGCCTCAAGGATTTGAACCGGCAATCAGTTATGGAGGATTGGGTTATGTTGTTCCGCATAAACTCTATCCTGCGGGTTATCATTGCAAACCAAGCGAGCCACTTCCTTTCGCTGGAATTGCTTCGCAAAAACACTCTATTAATTTTTACCATATGGGTATTTATACCGACACTAAATTATTGAAGTGGTTTATTTCCGAATATCCCAAACACAGTAACCAAAAACTTGATATGGGCAAAAGTTGTGTCCGCTTTAAGAAAATGGAAGCAATTCCCTATAAGCTCATTGCTGAGTTAATGAAAAAAATGAGTGTTAAACAATGGATAGAGCAATACGAAACTGCATTTAAACCAAAATCAAAACTTGCGAGAGCAAAATCAAAAACATAAAATAAAATCTTATAGCTACTAAATAGTGAGGAATATCAAATGAACATGATAGAAATATTGTATTGATGGACTTTGTTTCGAGAGTAGCACGAATGCACAACATGGACTCTGCGAAAGTGGCGTTTCGGTGATTAATTGAACATCTGTGCTGCGTATTAAGTGCAGTGCTGTCAGGAATTTTTTTGCTTCGTATTCGCCGCCTTTGCCAAACCATGGATCATTGACTCATAAATAATGTAACCATAGACATATTGGTTTTTAGGTCGCTGCCTCATAATATATGTAACCGAAATAATCTTGGGGAAATAGAATATTATGTTCAGCCACGCGAAAAAGAGAACTTACTTAGAATATGAAATCGTTTCTTTTCTTTATCTAAATCCCAGAAAAAAATTATATTCGATTTACAAGCTGCATCATAACTCTATCTAATGAAAACGTTTTTATTGACCTTCTACGAAGGTCGTCTTTATGTGTCATCTCTTCGCTACAATAATAGAACATCTACGATGTTCCACTTATTTTAATAATTCAATTTCGAGGTTGAACGAATAACCGAAAAGTCGGGGTTTCTCAATTCAGATCAACCTCGTAGGAACTGAATTATTGTAGAAAATAATCAAGACATCAAATTCAAACTCGTAGGTCGCATTATAATCGGGAATCTAAAGCTGGGCTTTTTAATTCTGAGTACAAATTTCTAAAAGTCGGGCTTTGTAATACAAACGTCCTATTTTTTAGAATCATAGTTATTGACATTTTTAATTATTTTCGGTTACCAATTATTATGATTTTTTGGCGCGTGCTAGTATGTTCGCACCGCAGCAAAAACATGCGTCGTTTGATAGTGGCGATCGTCGATCATTCAATCCCACTAATCGGCACAGTATTCTTTTTGCACATGTTAGCTATCGTTGGCGTGAACAGTCTATCCTAATCTTGAGAATAGTACAATGATAGAGTGGATTATACTCATTACCGTCGCTTGGATCGCTGCAACCATCTCGGGTGTGGCAGGCTTTGGCGGGTCACTCTTGATTCTTCCCGTCTTCTCGCATGTTGTCGGAGCGAAGAAAGCAATTCCAATTCTAACAATCGCTTGGCTGATGGGCAATCTCTCGCGAGCAGCATTCGGGTATAGAGACATTCGTTGGCAACCAGTCGGATATTTCAGTATGGGATAGTGTGCTTTCTACCGGAAGACTAATTTATGGAGTTGCTGCGGACGATTCGCACCGCGAAAGTCATCAAGCTAAAGCTTGGATAATGGTTTATTCTTCATCAAATAATAAAGATACTTTGGTAAAAGCAATTCGAAACGGAGATTTTTATTGCAGTACGGGAATAATACTTG
>VGVX01000108.1 GCA_016873845.1 Ignavibacteria bacterium | reverse complement strand
TTGGTACTTAATCTCCATCCGGTTTTTTTATCGAATGATGCAAGTTTCAACCCAATGCGGTGAATCGGAATAGAATTAAAATCAAAATCTGTATGTGAGATAAAATATAAATCATCTCCTTTGTGGTAATACAAATATTGTTTCCAAAGCGATTCATTAATGCCGTACTTTTCGTTTAATGACTCTAAAATATTTGAAATGAAATCATCCGTCGAATCGAGCACTTGAATCTTTGAATTGAAATTTATAACTGATTGATTTTCGTCTTTAACCTCATCGACTTTTTTCAGCTTTGCAATAAAAAATCCTTCCGAATCAACGACTTCTGGTTCTAATCGAAGTGTCTTAGATAAATCAGATGAAATTTTTTTCCCAATCAAATTTTCCCCAAAATGTTCGGAGAGTTTCGTATCAACGATTACGAATGGATATTTATTTACAAATTTATGGATGAGCAATTCGTTCTCTACACGTGTTGTAGTGCAAGTTGAATAGACTAATTCGCCGCCAAGCTTCAGGACTTTTGACGCCGCGACAAGTAATCTAAATTGAATCTCGCTTAGTTTATCAATCCGTTTGATATTTCTTTCAAGTCTTTTCTTCGAACTTTCCTGATGCGAACCTAACGCACTGCAGGGTGGATCGACAATAACTTTATCAAAGTAATTTGTAAAATATTTTGATAGCAGCGCACCATTAAAATTGGAAATCGCTGTGTTTGTAATTCCTAATCGATCGATGTTTGAAGCGAGCATTTTTATTCGCTCAATAGAAATCTCGTTTGCTAGAACGAATCCTCTATTGTTCATCAGTTCGGCGATTAAAGTTGTTTTTGAACCGGGTGCAGAACAAATGTCTAAAATTTTTTCATGTTCATTTGGATTCAATACAATTGCAGGGATCATCGAAGAGTAGCTTTGTAAGTATATTAACCCCAAGGAATGTTCCATTAGTTTACCAAGTTGTAAATTCGCCCGATAAATATTTTTATTTAATAATGAAACTGTATTTACATGGACGCTGTTTTCAATTCTGGAAAGTCTGCCGATACGTTCTAATAATGCAACTTCTTTAATCTTTAAAGAATTAACACGAAATTGAGAAAAATTTAACTTTTTCAAATTTAGATGTATTTTTGTTGAAATTAAACAATATTTATGTAAATTTAACACAAACAATATATTTATTATGGAAATATTATGGTAAACAAATATATTTCGCTTCTTGTTTTTGCAGCATCGCTTTTAATTTCAAACACTATTCTCGCACAAGAAATAGATAAGATGACGACCACTTCTATTTATCAAATGAAATCAAAATATCATTCGTTTGGTAGCTTTTTTGTTATAACCGCTGAGGGGGGAGGAACTTTAGCATTATCTGATTTTGCCACTCCCGGTATAAGTTACATTGGAAGAGCTGGATTCGAATTATTTTTCCCCTCAACTTCCTTTGCAACACTCGGGATTAGAGTATTGGGCAGCTATGGTGAACTTACTGGGAGCCATGATGTTAGCAGATTCGCCGGTGCGGGTACTTCTGCAAGAACAATTACTAAATTCAAAACACAGTTCTCCTCAATTGAAGGTGGATTAGTTATTGCTTTCGGAAAGGATTTAATTATACCATACATTGCTGGCGGTGCATATTATATATTCAAGTATTCTCCAGCAGATGATCTTAATAATGCTTTGTATTCACCGGTTGATCGAGAAGGTTTTTTGAGCTATATGGGTGAGTTTGGAATTAGATTTTTTATGACAAATACTCTAAGCTTTAATATTGCAGCTAAATATAATGTTGGAAAAGTTGATGACCTCGATGGATTCATCTCAAACAAAAACGATAATTTTGTTTCTGCTGTTGCTGGATTTTCTATTCACTTATTCCATGATAGGAGAGTTAGATAATTAATTTCATAAAATCTCGGGAGGATCAAAAATGAAAAGCATCATTGTCCATTTATTACTTGTATTATCTTTCAGTATAATTTCTTTTGCACAATCGGGCAGAGAGGGGAATGGCAATTATTTAAGTTCAACATTTCTCCTAACCATTGATGGCGGCGCAACTTATTACAGCGGTGATTTTTCGGATACAAAGTTTGGTTTTTTATCACGAGCCGGCTTCGAATATTTTTTTGGAACGAATTCATCCAGTGTTTTCGGATTGAAACTCCTTGGCAGTTACGGACAGTTAGGAGGCAAATCAACAACAGGTTTGTTAATTGGAGATGCGCCAGCGAGATTTTCAAAAGAATTTAATACAAAATTCATGGATGGAAAATTTGGATTGATATATGCCCTAGACCTTGGAGGATTTATACCTTATCTATGGGGCGGCGGAAATAGTGTAGTTTGGTTTCAACCGAAAGATGCAAACGGAAGTAAAGTTTATGCTAAACAGAGAGATATTATTATGAGCTATTTCGGTGAGTTAGGTTTTAAAATTATACTTGCTGATGGTTTAAGCTTAAATTTTGCTAGCTCATACAATGCTAGCGGCACGGATGAACTAGATGGCTACGTTTCGAAGAAAAAAGATATCTATCTGGGGGGAACCGTCGGGATTTCAATAATCTTTGGCAGCGCAAAGGATTCCGACAATGATGGCGTGAACGATGATTACGATTTATGCCCAAACACTCCAAGCGGAGCAATGGTCGACGAATTTGGCTGTCCGATTAAATCTCCAAAAGATGATGATGGAGACGGAATTGTGAACGAGTATGATAAATGCCCTAACACTCCAATCGCGGTGAAGGTTGACAATGATGGATGTCCGGTTGATTCCGATCGAGATGGAGTGCCAGATTATAAAGATAAATGCCCAAACACTCCTAGCGGATTTATGGTAAATGAGTTAGGATGCCCGCTCGATAGCGATAGTGACGGCGTCCCTGACAATAATGATGCTTGCCCGAATACTCCATCTAATGTTCAAGTGAATGATAAGGGCTGTCCATTAGACAGCGATCAGGATGGAGTCCCTGATTATCTCGATAAATGTCCAAATACCGAAATAAATGTAAAAGTCGATTCAGAGGGCTGCAAGTTAGTTGAAGAACCAAAAGAGATTATCTTACAAGGCATGACAACCTTTGAAACTGGCAAATCAACTCTGACTGATCATGCGAAAAAAGAACTTTACGATATTGCTCAGATCATGTTAAAAAATCCATTGATAAAATGGCGAATTGAAGGACATACTGATAGCCAGGGAAGTACTAAATTCAATCAAAAGTTATCTGAAGAACGAGCAGTTAGTGTTATGAACTTTCTTATCGGTTTAGGTGTTGGTAAAGATAGATTATCAGCCGCCGGAATGGGTGAAAGTTTCCCAATTGCCGATAATGCTACTGAAATTGGAAGACAAAAAAATAGACGAGTGGTCATTACAAGAATTAACTAAAATTTATTATATTACAAATAAACATATTGGAGGTTAAATGCTAAACAAACGAACAGTACGATTTCTAATACTATTGTTACTCATATCCAGCCCGTTATTCGCTCAATCTGATAACGGTTCTTCTAACCCGTTGAGCGGATCGGTTGGCTTAACCCTCGAAGGAGGAGGTGTGTATCCCCAAACCGATATTGATCCAAAATTCAATTGGCATGGAAGAGGAGGACTTGATTGGTTCTTTTCTACATCTTCTAAGCATGCATTCGGGCTCAGATTAATGGGTGCATTTGTCAATTTAGGCGACGCTGATCAATTGGGAGATGCAAAACTTGGATTAATGTATGCAATGGGAACCGGTAGTACAATCCCCTATCTTGCCGCAGGTGGAAATTATATCTTTCAAAAAGATGGTCTTGGAAACGAACAAAATTCTCTGGGATACTTCGGCGAGCTTGGGGTAAAATTTCTTCTAAGTAAAGCTTTTGCCTTGAATCTGTCATACACACTTAATATGGCATGTCAAGATAAATTAGAAGGTCTTGTATCAAACGTTAATGATGCATATTCGACAGTACAAGCTGGACTTACTTTATTCCTTTCCGCAGAATACGATACCGATGGTGATGGTGTCTTAGACTCTGACGATATGTGCCCAAATACTCCAATGGGTGTTAAGGTAGATGAATTCGGTTGTCCGTTAGACACTGACAAAGATGGTGTGGCTGATTATCTTGATAGATGTCCTGATACACCAACAGGAGTTCAAGTTAATGCAGAAGGATGCCCGATTGATTCTGATGGTGATGGCGTAGCCGATTACCTTGATAAATGTCCAAACACACCGAAGAACGTAAAAGTCGATAAGAATGGCTGTCCACTAGATACAGATGGTGATGGAGTCGCTGATTATCTAGATAAATGTCCAAACACTCCAAAAGATGTCAAAGTCGATAAAGATGGTTGCCCATTAGATTCTGACGGTGATGGAGTTCCTGACTACTTAGATAAATGTCCAGATACTCCAAAAGGCACTAAAGTCGACAATTATGGTTGCCCAGAAGTAACCGAGCCATTCAAAGTGATTGTGTACTTCGGATTCGACAAATCGAATCTAACAAAAGAAGCAACTGCAAAACTTGATGGAGCGGCAGACTTCTTAAAGAACAATCCAGATGCAATGTTCTCATTAGAGGGACATACTTGCTGGATTGGTACTGAAGTTTATAATATGAAACTTTCTGAACGACGTGCAAAATCTGTATTCGATTATCTTGTCAAAAAAGGAATAGATAAACAGAGAATGCAGCAGAAATGGTTCGGAGAGACTATGCCAGCCGAGGACAACAAGACCAAAAAAGGTCGCGAACTTAACAGACGCACAGTTGTTATTCAAATGCTGGAAAGATAGGAGTTGCTAAAACTCATTGTAAAGCCGCTCATTGAGCGGCTTTTTTATTTTTATACATCAAAATCTTATCTCTTAAAAATGCGATTTTAAGAGTTTCTTTCATCTCCTACATTACTCGAAATAGACAGGTCTCAGGAAGATTGTTTGTTGCTGATATTTAGTAAAATATTTCATTTCGCGTATTTCGAATTCCTTAAAATTAATTTTTTGCATAATTCAGGAATTAAAACTTTGTCGAGACCTTACGAATCTAAAATTCATCCAACAGTAACTTTGCTTTCGGTTTGATAATCAGCGCATGTTTACTTAAATTGCGACCCAAAATTAAGGAGATTTGATGGCTACACATAAGTCAGCTGAAAAAAGATATCGTCAGAGCTTGAAGAAGAAAGCCGTAAATAA
>VGVX01000107.1 GCA_016873845.1 Ignavibacteria bacterium | reverse complement strand
GGAAATACATATATTGATGGACGGCAGTCAGTTCATCCGCAACCGCTTTATTTAGTAGCTCAATACTTTTTTCGTGCATATAAAAGCTCCTCTCAATTAATTTCAACTATTTGATTTTCAATTTACTTGTTCAAAAATACAAAAAATGATTGACAAGAGTGCAATGGACATTATTCAAGATTGTATTATCTGCGTAAATCATAATAATCAGCGTAATATGTGTTCCATTTAAAATGTTATTTTAAGTTTGAATGTGATATTCTCATAACGCTTTCAAGATTTTTATTCGGTTTGTCGTTTTTATAATATACTTTTTCAAGAAACAATCCGGACGGCGGTGCAGTATATTTTGCCGGTTCATTTGATTTTGTGTGAATTAACTCATCGACTTTGGCGATAGTAATTTTCCCTCTTCCAACTTCGGCTAAAACACCGACGACTCTCCTTACCAATTTCCAAATGAAATGCGAGCCGACAATTCTTATCAGTATCAAATCGCCTTCTTCCTTCATCTCAATATTTTCTATTAAGACTTTAGTAGATTTTTCTTCCGGGTCGTCTTCTGTAAACGACTGCAAATCCTTCATTCCGAGAAATAGCTTTGCTGCTTTTTCCATTTGATGAAAATTGAGTTTATCTTTTATCCACCAAACATATCGTTTTCCAAATGCAGTCCTTCGTCGTGAGATTTGGTAAATGTAGCTTCTTGAAACCGCATCGTGCCGTGCATGAAAATTTCTATTTGCTTTTTCTACTTCTATAATATTAATGTCTGAAGGAAGCGCATCATTCATTCTCATTCGGATTATTTCGGGTGCAAGCACAGTCTTCACATCAAGATGTGCGGCTTGACACAAAGCGTGAACACCAGCATCTGTTCTGCCTGAACCCTGAAGTTCGAAATCGTCTGTTTTAAAAACTTTTTTGCACGCACCGATTATTTCACCTTGGACAGTCCTTGCATTTTTCTGAACCTGCCAGCCGGAATAACGCGTGCCTTCATATTCTATGTAGAGTTTGAAGCGGGACATTGGTTTAGTTATTAGTTAATGGTTAACTGGATCTCATTGATTAGTTTTCAACTTATTGAATTGCCTGTCTTTATTCATTTTGCTGATTAATTTCTAAAATCTTTTTCTGCCTTCCTCTATAACAAAACCAATCTTTCGCTTCGGAGCTTCTGGCGGTGTAATCAACTGGTTAATTACTTGAATAATCTGCACAATTTGATCATCATGTGCTTGAAGCTTTTGTTCTAACTCTTTTAGTTTTTCCTCGACTTTTTTGTGAGTTGAAATAATCTCTCTCAATTTCACAAAAGCACGCATGATTAAAATATTTACTTCTATCGCTTTATCGCTTTTTAAAACTGATGAAAGCATCGCCACGCCCTATTCTGTAAAAGCAAATGGTTCTGCACCTCCAAAATAGCTTTTAGATGGTATCACATTTTGTGATACCATTAAATCAACTTCTCTCCCATTAAGAATAAAAGCGAAGTCAAAGGGGAATCTTTTCTTATTTCTTTTTACTGCTTGTTTTAACACACGAGTTTCAACACCGTATAGTAAAGCTAAGTCTCTATCAAGAATTACTCGCTGATTCCTTATAACCAATATCTTGGCTATAACTGATTCCGCAGGAATTAAAGAAGTTGAACGTGTCTTTTGTGATTTTTTCATAGATGAATTTGATTTTTCTTATGTGCAAGATAAATTAATCCTTCAAATAATTGCAATTATCACGGCTCAAATTCCATTAGCAACTTTCTAATAAGTTATCGGAATAAGTTAAAAGATAAATCGCCTTTCTGGGTATTCTAAGTAAAGTTTGAAGAGAGGTAGGAGCAGTTAAACCTTATTCATTATAAAAAGATACTTGAATCCTCTTAAATAAAAATTGAATTGCCTTGCACGGTTGTGCCAAATTGAAGTGTTCGAGGTTTGATTGTGGCGAGTGACACAAATTATATCAATTGTCTCAAAATATTTTTGAAGTCGCTGGTAAAGTAAAAAGCCAGTTGGAGTAAATTTTTTTATCAATCTAGCGCCTATGATATATGCTAAGAGTCTAGCAATTAAGAATGCTGTTTTTGTTTTGAATTTTCAAAATTAAAATATTTTAAATTTCCCTCCACCCAGTCATATAAATCAATCTCCAAAAAATCTAAAAAGTTTTCAAATTCAACTTTATGAAATTTTATTTTTATTACCTTGCAATATTCTTTATAAATACTACGAATTTTATCTTTTATAATAAAGTTATCATTTGATACCATGATATTCAAATATAATTTTATAATAAGTCGTTTGATTTCTTTCTTATTGCATTTGAAAACTCATTTAGAACTTTTGCAGCTTCTTTATGAGAAAGCTTTTCTACTGCTTCTGCTAAAGCACAAATCATTGTTATATAAAACTTTTTCCCTGCTGCTGATTTACACCACTTAATATATGCTTTATGACCACGATTGATTTTAATTATTTTTTTACCATTATCATCTATTTCGACTTTGTATAACAACTTTGGGCCATAATTAGTTAAATCAATTCCGACCTCATCTTTCGAATCTGTCTTACTTATTTTCTCTTTTAACTTTTTAATGGCTTGAGTTTCCTTTTTAGTAGGTGTCTTATAATCTATAGCTTGATGTATTATATCCTCTAATTCATCATGCATTTTTTTATTTATATTTATCCATAATTCGGAATCAGTATCTATTTCTGATTTATTCATTGAAAGAGGTAAATCAAAATCAATATATAATTCGCCATATAGCCTTTCAACATTCCATCTTTTACTTGGATCAATATGACCGAAGTATTCCTTTTCTGCGACATTCCTTCCATATTGGTATATTTTAAATCCACCTCTCTCAGAAGTTGTATCGGGCACAATACCATATTCCCCGGTCATTGAATATTTTTCGCCTATTAAGTCAAAATCAATCTTAAATCTTTTGTATGTCTGTTTGTCATAAAGAATCTCATTACATTTAACCAGCTCTCCGTCAACTATAAACTCTACTTTATTTTTTGTAATTAGTGGTCGATATGTTTTTTTTATTCTATCGATAATATTCTTTTTTGTAAACTCTTTTTTCATATTAGAAATTTCAAATATTACATTTGCCTGATCGCGTAACGATTTGTACGGATCAACTTCAAAACCGTCTGTAAATCCAATATCTCTATTTTCCCAATCTTTTACTCTTACACAATATCCCATTAATGCATTTTTTGGATGACTTTTAATTATAAAACTTTTTGCAAGATATCCTAGGGCAGCTTTTCCTCCTTGACCATATCTTCCAATTCTTCCTGTTCTTTTTTCGCTATGTCCCCAAGTGAAAAATTTCTCCAGGTCATCAATAGACATTCCCTTCCCGTTAAAATTTTTGATTATCAGCTTACTTTCTCCAGGATCATAGTCGATTGAAACAATAAGTTTTTCACCATCAATACGATCGTCTACAGCATTATCCAACAACTCAAAAAGAGCAATATATGGATTAGAAAAATTCTTAAATAAAGCTGTGATTAATTTTGGGTCAAAGCTTTCTTTAATGATTTTTGCATCTAACATAACTATTTAATGTCTTCTTGTTTTATCCTCTTGCTTCGACAATGACGCACTTCTACGACGAGAGAATTTTTAAATTGAGGGCTGTTAATTATTGCTTGTCCGGGGTTGAGAGCAGGGACTGAATCCCACATTTCTTCGGTTACATCGCCTGATGATTGTTTTAGAACCTCCAAATTATTTTTACTACGAATATTATGAACTACTCGCGTGTTTGCTAATTCAAATATTTCACCTGGTAAATGTGCTGGTTGTTGAGAAATGAAACATAAACTTAGCCAACGCTTTCTTCCTCTTCTTGCTATTTCCTTTAACTTTCTAATCGTTTGTATCATTCTATCTTTATTTTCACGACTGACAAAAGTATGCGCCTCTTCGATCATGATTAGTGTCTTTGGCAATGTTGCATCATCCCTTTTGGCCTTGAATACTCTTTCCAAGAGTTGAGCAATTAATAAATTCTTTTCGTAATCACCGGTATAGCTTAAATCAAAAACAGTAACCCTTCCTGGTACGAGATATTTGCTTGGATCAATTGATGAAGCAGTTTTAACATCAAATGCTTTTGTTCTAACTAGCTCCAACAGTTTTCTTTTCAACGGAATAAGTGATTGTGCCCTTACTAAAATTTCATTTACCTTATTTTCTTCAGACTCGTTATCTTTATCTTTTTTAGATCGTCGTTGCTTAACTATAATATTATCAATTTCTGAGATTATATCGTTGAGTGTATAGCCTGATTTTTTGGTTGTTTTTGGTATTATTCTTTCTGGATCAAGTTCTTCTTTTTTAGGATGTTTTTTTAATTGGTCAATTATCGAAAATAATGCAGCAGACTGAGGTTCTGTTGTTTGAAGAATTTCTCCTAGCATGTATTCATCAATTTGATCAATATTAATAGTCACATCTTCTGCAGTATCTATTGTGGATTCATGATTGCAGAGTTTTAGTACATAAAAATCATCAATTCCTTTTGGCTCAATTCCAAATATTTCTCTCAATTTTCTCAAATGTTTGTCTTCAACTTCTTCAGGTTTATTCATCATGGTATATTCACCTTCTACATCAAGAATTACCACGGCCCATTTTTCTTTGAGGTCTTTTTCCCTTTCTGCTAGCTCCTCAATTAGAACTTGTGCTGTATTCGTCTTGCCAGAACCAACCGTTCCGAATATTCCTATGTTTCTTGGTAAAACTGAAATTTTTCGTGAGTCAAATTTTATATGAACTTTAGGATAACCTTCAAGGTGACCTACCAAGAAATTGCCATCTTTCAAACCTAAAATCGCATTCAAATCATCTTCTCCTAGCTCAACTACTTTTGATTGAGGACTTGGGCGGCTGCTAGTACTATAAATAAATGACCCAAATAATTCTCCTATAATTTCAATAATAACAGTTGCATAAAAATTAGGTGGGACGGGAAACTCTTCTCCTCTTAATATTGACACTTGCGCCAAAGCTGATTCACGCGTTACTTCTTCTGGTTGGAAGAATGGCCCTTCTAAAATTCTGCCGATAAACTCTTTTCGTTTCCTCTGTTCATCTGCTTGTGAGTTTATAATCTTAATAAACTTATTTCGCAAAAGTTTTGAAGACTTTTCTTTTATAACTAAAGCTTCGACTCGAATACTTTTGATATTTGGTTTATCAAAATGTATAAAGCCAATAAGATCGGAGTCCATTTTCTACCTTCTTCTTGTACTTCTTTCTGTTTTTTCAAAATCTAATATTTTCTTTCGTGCTAATTTTGATTCTATTTGGTTTTTAAAATCTTCAGGTGATAATAATCTTGAGCAAACAGAATCAGCATAATCTAATAATAAAGGAAATCCGCGCATAGGCTGGAAACTACTATCAGCAAACAATAAATGAACCATTTTTTCTAAATTGTTTTTAGGGGCATAAAAAACATATGCCCGATTACTATTAAACACTTTGTAAATACCTACACTATATTTGTTTTTCGCAAAT
>VGVX01000106.1 GCA_016873845.1 Ignavibacteria bacterium | reverse complement strand
GACAATGGATTGCGAAATCAAGTCGCCTTCCGTTTTAGCGGAGATTCCGGCAAGCTTCTCGAAAATGTTGTTTTTCTTCAGTTGAAAAGAGATTGTTCCGAAGTTTACTATTATAAAAATAAAAAGGAATGTGATTTTCTTATCAAGGAGAAGAATAAAATTACAAAGGCAATTCAAGTTACGGATGTTTTAACAGAAGCAAATAAAGAACGAGAATTAAACGGATTGTTGTCTGCCATGGAGTCTTTTAATCTAAAGAAAGGATCAGTAATAACTCGTAACCAAGAAGAAAAATTAAGACTTCAAGGAAAAGAAATTCGGATAATTCCGATTTATAAATGGCTGATTGGAGAGCAAGAGGAATGACTCTCAAGTTAATGCAAATGCGTTTTATGCATTGTTCTGCCAGATTATATAATTTTTATTCATTAACTTCATATATGCCAGTTGTATTAAATATAAAGGATGTAAATTTTTTTTCTTCTCAAATTAAGGGGTCCCTCGTGAACCGCTGCATATTCACGTACGAAAAGGAGAATCAATTGCCAAATGTTGGCTTGAGCCGGAAATTAAATTGTCTGACTCATTTGGCTTCAATTCTTCCGAACTAAAAGAAATATTTAATGTTGTCTTTGAGAACAAGGAATTAATAGAAAGGAAATGGTATGAATACTTCGGTGAATAATTCTTTAGCGAAAAAAGTTCCCTTTGACAATGAAAACATGGTTGTTGAATTGGCGGATGGGAGAACTTTGATCGTTCCCCTTGCATATTTTCCGCGCTTGTTAAAAGCAGATGAGTATAAAAGAAATAATTATACCATTAGTGGAGGTGGAATAGGTTTGCATTGGGATGAACTAGACGAAGACATTAGCGTCGAAAACTTATTGTTCGGAATTGGTGATAATACAGTACAGAATCCTGAAAAATCTCATGCTGCTTAAGTAGGAAGATTTATTAGGTATCGAGCCAATGCATCCAGTGTTGAACATTTAGTCTAAGCAAGCGCGTTTTATCTGATGTACTGTGAAGTATTTTCATAGAATTGTCAGGAATAGTCATGAAGAAAATTTACATATTAGCAATTCATAAAAATCGATTTTTTATACATCAGTAATGAATGAAACTTCAATAATTAAATTAAAAACTATTATGGCTTATTCATTTTTAAACTTCGCTGAGGAAATTCTTGCAAAAGCAGATAAACCGCTTACTTATCAAGAAATCTGGGAAATTGGAATTTCCAGTAATTTAATTAATAAATTATCAATAACAGGCAAGACACCTTGGCAGACTTTAGGTGCAAGGTTATATGTAGATACCAAAGAAAATCCAGAATCGAAGTTTATTAAGGTTGGAAAAAATCCTGTCAGATTTTTTCTGGCTTCAAGAAGTTCCGAAATTTCCCCCTCCTTAATTTCTAAAATAGAAATTGAACAGAGAAAAGAGAAAAAGGAAAATGATTATTATGACGAGCGTGATTTGCATCCACTATTATCTTACTTCGCATATTCAAATCCCGCCTTTAACCGAGGACGAAATATTTTTACTAAAACAATTTTTCATGAAAAATCAAAGAGAAGTGGATACAGTGAATGGCTATATCCAGATTTGGTAGGATTTTATCTTCCCCTTGAAGAATGGAATGAAAATCTGATTGAATTTAACAGA
Organism: Ignavibacteria bacterium; assembly: GCA_016873845.1. Lineage (NCBI taxonomy): Bacteria > Pseudomonadati > Ignavibacteriota > Ignavibacteria > Ignavibacteria bacterium. Next base: position 3,993 of record VGVX01000106.1, on the reverse strand, counting down.
TTATCTGATAATAACGCTCTGAAACTCTTCTCCTTTGAATTAAAAAAGGGTATTAATAAAAGTAATTATAGAGAAAATTATTTTCAGGCTGTTTCTAATTCTTCCTGGGCACATGAGGGATATTTAGTCGCTATAGAGATAACTCAAGATGATGATTTACTAGCTGAGTTGGAAAGACTCGCCATGTCATTCGGTATTGGAATAATCCATTTGGATCTGAAAGACATTGACTCCTCCAAAGTATTATTTACTGCCAAACAAAAACCATATCTTGATTGGGAAACAATGAACAAGCTTTGTGAGCAAAATAAAGATTTTGATAAATTCATTAAAGATGTAAAGATTGATTTCAATTCCAAAGTAATTCATAAATCAGAATATGATCCGATAATCTCCTACCCTGAAGATTATATCAAAAAAACATTTTTAAAAAAAAGAATAAGTAAACATTCGGAGAAAAGATGAATTCAGACTTTAAAGGGAAACATTTTATAACAGAAGACAATTGGACGAAGGAAGAACTCGATATAGTTTTTGAAACATCGTTCGACTTAAAGAAAAAATTTTATAACGAAGAACCCCACCTCCATCTGCCACACAAAACTTTGTTCATGATATTTTTTGAACAATCGACACGCACACGCAATTCGATGGAAGCGGGAATGACTCAGCTTGGCGGACATGCTCACGATCTGACTCCAGATAAAATGCAAATCACTCACGGCGAAGTTGCGAAAGACACCGCAATAATTCTTTCCCGCATGGGACATGGGATCGCCTGCAGAAATTGTTTTTATGGAATCGGAAATAAATACTTAAATGAAATGGCAGAATATTCGAAAAAACCAATCATGTCATTACAGGACGATGTCTATCATCCATTTCAAGGACTTGCAGATTTGATGACAATCTTCGAGCATTTCGGTAGAAATACCAAAGGATTGAAAGTAACTGTCTCATGGGCATACGCAGACACACACAGCAAACCTCTTTCTGTACCGCAGACGCAAATATTACTTTTCCCTCGATATGGAATTGATGTCACCGTTGCACATCCAAAGGAATTTCCATTGAGTAAATATATAATCGACAAAGCAAAAAAGAATGCCGAAGCTGGTGGCGGAAGTTTACAATTCACAAATGACATGGACGAAGCTTTTGAAGGAGCTCAGATTGTTGTTCCGAAAAACTGGGGTGGATTCGGCTTCTATGATGTCGATCATTATTTGAACAATGAAGATGAATGTAAAAAAGAAATGAGGTCAAATCTCGAAAAATATAAATCTTGGATCTGCGACGATAAAAAAATCAAACTTGCGGATAAAGGTGTGAAGTTGATGCATGCTCTCCCTGCCGATAGAAATAACGAAGTAACGGATGAAATACTCGACAACCCTGACATATCAATCGTATTCGACGAGGCAGAAAACCGCTTGCATACTGGCAAAGCAATTATGGCATTAACGATGTGAGATTTAATTATAAATATCATGAAAAATCATAATCAATCTCCGAAGGAGTCCTTCGGACATAAAAATCTGTGTCCCATTAAAAATTTGTGATGAGTAAATATTCTTACAAATGCTTTGACTGTTCTTCTCAATTTACATCTGAAAAAATTGAGACAGAGCGAATTTATCTTTGTCCCAATTGCGGTAAGGCAGAAAAAAATCAACCGCTCAGAGGCGTCCTGCTTGTTGAATATGATTATGAAAATTTGAAGCGAAAACTTAACAGAGAGAAATTCTTAAAAATCTCCTGCGGAAAGTTTTGGCTTTATCCTGATCTTTGGCCAATAAATTTTCTTGAAAAAACTATTCCAAAATCATCGCTAGATAAAATTACATTAACCAATGAACCTCTTCTTGAATATGAAATTGGTGGAAAAAAATTTTTTGTTTTTGATGATACTCGCAATCCAACTTTATCATATAAAGATAGAGCCACAACTCTTGTAATATGTAAAGCTCTCGAATTAGGAATTTCAGAGATTGCTGCAGCTTCAACTGGCAATGCCGGTTCATCGCTTGCAGGAATTTGTACACGGCTCGGACTCAAATCCCACATTTTTGTTCCAGAGAAAATTCCATCTGCAAAGAGAATTCAAATTCAATCTTTCGGAGCAAATCTTTATTTAGTGCAGGGGGATTACGATCAAGCATTCGATTTATGTCTTGAGATCAGTAAGAAGAAAAATTGGTACAACAGAAATACTGCATATAATCCACTGACGATAGAGGGGAAAAAATCCGCAGCATTTGATATTTTCATTTCAATGAAAGGAAAAATTCCGGACAAAATTTTTGTCCCCGTTGGAGATGGAGTGATTATTTCAGGATTGTTCAAAGGATTTTCTGATTTGCTCAGATTAGGATGGATTGATAAGCTGCCTCAACTAATAGCAGTTCAGGCGGAAGGAAGCAGTGCAGTTGTTCGTTATATTGATGCCGGTAAGTTTGAATACAAATCTGCTTCGACAATTGCAGACAGCATTCACGCTGGAGCTCCGAGAAATCTTTTTATGGCTGCTAATTCAGTCATGGTGAGCAACGGCACCGCAGTTTCGGTTACCGATGAAGAAATTCTTTCTGCTCAAAAATCTATTGCGCAGAGTTTCGGAATTCTTGCCGAACCATCATCTGCCGCATCCTTTGCCGGATACAAAAAGTTATTTCAGGATGGAAAAATTTCAGAAAAAGAAGATGTATTACTTATGATTACAGGAAATGGACTGAAAGACTCCGCGTCACTTTCTACTTGGAACGATGAGCCCAAATCAAAATCCAATGATGAGTGGAAAAAATTTTTATTAAATGAGTGAGCCAAGTTTAAAAATAGGTGGATTGCTTGCCTGTGCAGGTAAATCCGAAAGAATGGGAAGCCCAAAACCGCTTTTGATGTACAGGGGATTGCCGTTTTGTGTACTGATACTTGCTAAGATGAATTTGATCTGTGATAAAATTATTATCGTTCTCGGCCACAAAGCGGATGAAATGAAGAAAGCGCTCGAAGAATATTTAACCGACATTAATAAATTGAAACGAGAACTTCGTGACACTTCGCTCATCGATCATATTTTTGAAATGAATCATAAAATCGAAATCATTGTCAATGAAAACTATGAAGCAGGGATGTTTTCTTCCTTGCAAAAAGGAATTGAAAAATTGACTGACTCAGATTGGGCACTTTACCATTTTACAGATCAGCCAACGCTGCCAATTTCGTTTTACACTAACTTAGTCGAACAGCTCGATAATAATTTCGATTGGATACAGCCAAGATTTAATACACAAAATGGGCATCCAATTTTTTTGAACCATAGAATGTATCAAAATATCATTTTCAGCCCACGCAGTTCGGACTTGAGAAAGCTAACTTCTTATAAAAATTGCAAAAAGAAATATTGGGACGCTCCATATCCGCAGGTTTTAGATGACATCGATTCACCGAAAGACTTTTTCTCAATTTAAGATTGAATGCTCAAATGCAAATAGAAAAATATATTTATGAACTGAAGCAGCAAAATCGACCGTTCGTAATTGCGACTGTTGTTAAACAGGAAGGTTCTGTTCCAGGAAAAGTTGGATTTAAAATAGTCGTTCAATCAGAAAAAGAATTTTATGGAACTGTTGGCGGTGGAGCAATCGAAGTGGAAGCGATACAAGAGTCACTTGAAAGACTGAAATTCGGAGAAAGCGGAACAAGAGAATATCTGCTTTCGAAAAATGCTTCCGAGAATAGTAATTCTGTTAAAACTCTTCCCATGAATTGCAGCGGCAGAGTTTGGATCTATTATGAAGTACACGGCTCTCTATCAACACTGTATCTATTTGGCGGCGGACACGTTGGAAACGCTTTACTATATTATTTGAAACCGCTCAGCTATTATACAATTTTAATCGACAACCGCCCTGAATTCGCGAACAAGGAAAAAAATCCAAATGCTCACGAAATTCATTTGTCCGATTACTTAGAGTATGCTTCAAAATTTCA
>VGVX01000105.1 GCA_016873845.1 Ignavibacteria bacterium | reverse complement strand
TGGAATAAACTATTGCATCAGAATATTAGAAGATATTGAAAATGGAAAGTTGAGAGATATACAATATATCGAATGTCATTCATGTCCAAATGCTTGTGTCGGTGGATCTTTAACAATTGAGAATCAATATATCGCTCGCGGAAAAGTTTTGAAGATAGTTGAAAAATACGGGTCACAACCTTGTCAAGAAAGAGAATATATACGCGAGCTGTATAGGAGAAATTTCTTCTCTCAGCTTGGCAAAATTTCAGCAAGTCCGATTAAACCACTCGATGACGATATATCTAAAGCAATTCAGAAGATGAAACAGAAGCAAAAAATTCTTGACATGCTTCCCAAAATTGATTGCGGAATTTGTGGCGCACCAACTTGCGAAACTTTTGCTGATGATGTAATCAAAGGATTAACGTGTGCTGATGAGTGTATTATTCTTACAGTTAAAAAGTTTGAGTCGATGGGGGGAAACTTATGTGAAACCGCACAGAAGCACAGCAGAAAAATTCAATCAAGATGGGAAAGTGGAAAAAATGAAAATAAGTGAATTAGTTAATCTTGCAAATTTGAAAATCAAATGTGGAAACGAACACTTAGAAAGAGAAGTAACTGGTGGTTATTGCGGTGATTTGCTGAGTGATGTAATGGCAAATAGTAAAAACGGAAATATCTGGATAACAATGCAAGTTCATTTAAATATTGTTGCTGTTTCGGTTTTAAAAGAACATTCGGCAATAATTCTTGTAAACTCTCGTCAGCCAAATGAAGATACACTAAAAAAAGCTGTCGAAGAAAATATTCCGATTTTAATCAGCGATTTACCGGCTTTCGAATTAGCAGGAAAAATCAATTCTTTCGGAATTGGAAAAAATTGATGTTAAAAAAGTTTATGGCAGATTTACACATACATAGCTGTCTTTCTCCTTGTGGTGAGCTGAGCATGACTCCGCAAAAAATAATTAATGAAGCAAAGAAGAAACAGCTCGATTTCATAGCAGTCAGTGATCACAATTCTGCCGAAAATATTTCAGCGATTTTGAATGTAGCTGAGAAAAATAGTTTAACTGTAATTCCGGCAATGGAAATCTGCTCCATTGAAGAAGTTCACACTTTAGCATTATTTAGAGATTTAGATTCTGTTCTTGAAATGCAGTCGATTGTATATAATAATCTAAAAGGGAAAAACAATCCCGACGTTTTTGGACTTCAAGTGATTGGAAATGAAAATGACGAAGTCGAAGGCTTTGTGGATAAACTCTTGATCGGTGCAACAGAATTATCAGTGGATGAAATAGTTAATCAGGTTCATACTCTTGATGGTTTGGCAATTGCTTCACATATCGATCGGGAAAGTTACAGCGTTATAAGTCAACTCGGGTTTATTCCGCAAAACCTGGAATATGATGCACTGGAAATTTCGAGTAATATTTCAGTGGAAGAAGCTCGAAATAGATTTGCAGAATATTCAGTAAGACCATTCATCAGAAATTCAGACGCTCATAAACTGGAAGATATTGCGAAGTGTACTACACAGTTTTTTATTGAAGAACCATCTTTTGATGAAGTGAAAAAAGCATTCAAAAATATTGGCGGAAGAAGTATAGGCATTAACTGAGATGGAAGATTTATCCCTGCACATTCTTGATATAGCTGAAAATTCTGTTAATGCAGGTGCAAAAAATATTGAAATTACTATTAAGACAGATAAAGAGAATGATTTACTCATACTCGAAATTATAGACGACGGACAAGGAATGGAAAAAGAATTTGCTGCAAATGCAGCCGATCCGTTCCAAACTAAAAGAACAACTCGAAAAGTTGGTTTAGGTCTTGCATTTTTAGATGAAGCGACTAAACAAACAGAAGGAAAATTAACAGTCGATTCATCAAAAGGAATTGGGACCAAAATTCGAGCAACTTTCAAATTGAGTCATATTGATACAAAACCTGTAGGAGATATTGCTGAAACATTGGTAATGCTCATTGCTGGAAATCCTGAAATCGATATTAGGTACAATCATTTTCTATATGGTTCAAAATTCATCTTTGATACCAAGGACATTAGGGAATCTTATCCAACTTTACAAATCAATTCTGTAAACGTTCTTGGATTCATAAGAAAATTTATTCGCGAAAACATAAATATAAAAAAATAATGGAGATAATATGGAATATGTAGCGGCAGAAAAGGCTCAGCAAATTATCGACCGCTGGGACCGTAAACCGGAGAATATTATTGAAATGATGCATGACATTCAAAATGAATTCAACTATTTGCCTTACGACATTCTCATGGAAGTATCCCAAAGAGCAAATGTTCCTATTGCTAAAATTTACAATATCGCAACTTTCTATAATGCATTCAGTCTTAAACCAAAAGGTAAACATCGCATCCATATTTGCATGGGAACTCCTTGTCATGCATTAGGTGCCGAAAGACTAGTAAGTGCAATTGAAAGAGAATTGGATATAAAATGTGGCGATACGACTAAAGATATGAAGTTTAGTCTCGATATCTGCGGATGCGTTGGTACTTGCGGGCTTGCTCCGGTTGTGATAATTGGGGATGAATTGTATGGACCGATTTCTGTTCAGGGTGTACCAAAATTGATAAAGAAATATGAGGGAAAATAAAATCTTAGGAGATAAATTTTTATGGCAAAATTAAAAATCGAAGACCTTGATAAAATTGCCGAAGATGTCAAACGGAAAATGAATATCCGTGAAGGTGCTGGGCGAGTTAAAATAACAGTCCACATGGGAACTTGTGGAATAGCTGCGGGTGCTCGAAATGTTATGAACACATTTCTAAACCTCATTGCACAGAATGATGTAAAGGATGTGATTGTTACAACTTCAGGTTGTGCGGGACTTTGTAGCCGCGAGCCGATGGCTACTCTTGAGCTTCTCGGACAAGCTCCCGTTAAGTATGCGGATCTTAATGAAGAGCGGGCAAAAAAAATATTTGAAGAACATGTGATGAAAGGAAAATTTGTAGAGGAATGTGTGTTATCGGTTGGCAGTGAAAGAATTCAATAATCCTGAAAATAATGGAGTAAGCGAATGAAAAAATACAGAGTTCAAGTAATGGTTTGTACTGGTACAGGTTGTGTTTCAAATCATTCTTTTGAAGTAAGAGATGCTCTTGAAAAGGAAATTCTTAAAAATGAATTACAACATGAAGTTGAAGTTGTTAATACCGGATGCAATGGTTTTTGCGGTGCAGGGCCGATTGTTGTCGTGCAGCCTGATAATATTTTTTATCAATTATTAAAACCCACCGATATGCAGCTTATCGTTCAGGAACATTTTTTAAAAGGAAGACCTGTTAAAAAATATTTATACACTCCTCCTGAAGAAAAAACTCCGATTCCAAAAATGTCTGATATTCCGTTTTTCTCAGATCAAACTTTAATTGCCCTGAGAAATCGTGGTATGATCGATCCGGAAAATATTCAAGACTATATCGCAAGAGGAGGATATAAAGCTTTAGCTAAAGTATTAACCTCAATGACACCAAATGAAGTACTTAATGAAATTAAAGCTTCAGGATTGAGAGGAAGAGGTGGTGGAGGATTTCCAGCAGGAGTAAAATGGGAATCTTGCAAGAAAGCTCATGGTTCAAGAAAATTTGTCATATGTAATGCCGATGAAGGCGATCCTGGTGCATTCATGGATAGAAGTATAATTGAAGGCGATCCGCACGCCGTTATCGAAGGAATGATAATTGGTGCATATGCAATCGAAAATGTTTCTGAAGGTTTTATCTATGTTCGTATGGAATATCCGTTGGCGATAAAGAGATTTCAAATTGCTATTGAGGCAGCTCGTGAATTCGGATTACTTGGTAAAAATATTTTCGATAAAGAATTCAATTTTAATATCGAAGTTCGACGTGGTGCTGGTGCATTTGTGTGCGGCGAATCTACAGCACTCATGGCATCGATTGAAGGTAAACCAGGAGAACCGAGAGCCAAATATATTCATACGGTTGAAAGAGGATTATGGGATTGTCCTTCATGTCTTAACAATGTTGAAACATGGGCAAACGTTCCGCAGGTAATGTTAAAGGGTGCAAAATGGTTTTCAAGTATTGGTACTGGAGATGTTTCAGTTGATCCTTGGGGTGGAAGTAAGGGTACAAAAGTATTTTCACTCGCTGGAAAAGTGAATAATACAGGATTAGTAGAAGTACCAATGGGAATTACTTTGCGAGATATAATCTTCAAAGTTGGCGGTGGAATAAGAGAAGGGAAGCGATTTAAAGCTGTTCAAACTGGAGGACCTTCAGGTGGATTCATTCCTGAAAGTCTTCTTGATTTGCCTGTTGATTATGAAGAACTGAACAAAGTCGGTTCAATGATGGGTTCAGGTGGAATGGTTGTCACCGATGAAGATAATTGCATGGTCGATATGGCAAAATACTTTTTGAAATTCACTCAAGAAGAATCTTGTGGTAAATGTATTCCATGCCGCGAAGGAACAAAACGAATGCTCGACATACTCGAGAAAATAACCGTCGGCAAAGGAACTGAGGACGATTTGGTTCTACTTGAAGAATTATCCGATTGGATAGTTGAAGCCTCGCTTTGTGCTTTAGGAGGTTCCGCACCTAATCCGGTTCTTACAACTCTGAAATATTTCCGAGAAGAATATGAAACTCATGTAAGAGATAAAAAATGTCCAGCTCATATATGTCGTCAGTTGAATGAGTACATAATAGATGAAAAAACATGTATTCAAGTCGGACATGGTTGCAGCGTATGTAAGAAACATTGTCCCGATGCTGCAATTATTGGTGAAACTAAAAAGATTCACTATATCGATCCAGCCAAATGCGGAAAGTGCGGCGTTTGTTATGATGTATGTAACTTCAACGCAATTTATATTCAATAGAAGGAAGTTTTATTATGGTATCTGTTAAAATTGATGATAAACAAGTTCAAGTTGCTGAAGATACTTCGATTCTTAAAGCAGCAGAAAAAGCCGGAATATGGATTCCAACAATGTGTTACAGCGAATTGTTCGAACCTTATGGCGTTTGTCGTTTGTGCAGTGTTGAAGTTGTTAGAGGAAAACGAAGTCGCGTAGTTACAGCATGCAATTATCCATGCAGAGAGGGACTAACTGTCTATACGAATTCTGAGAAGATTCAATGGATTCGAAAACTTATCATTGAAATGATGCTTTCGCGTTGGCCCAATGTTAAAGTTGTTAAAGACATGGCGGAGAAACTTGGTGTTACTCAACCAAGGTTCGAATCTCTCGAACGTGATGAAGATCCAAATGCTTGCATACTTTGTGGCATGTGTGTAAACGTCTGCCGCGATCTTGTGAAAGCTGAAATTCTCGGATTTTCAAATCGTGGAATTAAACGTGAAGTAGTCCTTCCATTCGATATGAAATCAGATAAATGTATCGTATGCGGTGCTTGTGCACAAGTTTGTCCAACGGGTCATGTAAAAATGATAATTGAAGATTATCGTGGTAAGAAACCTGAATTCACACTTGGCGCAAAGACTTCTATTTATGTTCCATCCATGCAGGCTGTTCCACGAGTTCCGGTTATTGACACAACTTCATGCATACATTTCCAAACTGAAGGTTGTGAAATATGTTCAAAAGTATGCGAGCCAGAGGCAATAAATTATAAAATGGAAGATGAAATTGTCGAATTCGA
>VGVX01000104.1 GCA_016873845.1 Ignavibacteria bacterium | reverse complement strand
ATTAGCAAAAAAATATTATATTTAATTAAAGTCTAACAAATTAATAGAGTAATCAAATGAAAACACTTGATCGAATTACTATAGAACCAGATGTAATGGGAGGAAAGCCCTGTATTCGCGGACTTAGAGTAACAGTTGGGGCTATTGTCGGTTTAGTTGCCAGCGGTCATACGTTTGATGAAATATTAAAAGCTTATCCGTACTTAGAAAAAGCTGATATAGAACAGGCGTTAGCATATGCCGCGTGGCGAGTTGAAGAACAAGAAGTACCAATAACAACTTCATGAACATAAAAATACTTATCGATATGAATCTTTCTCCAGAATGGATAGAGGCTTTTGAATCAAATGAATTAAGCGCAGTTCATTGGTCTCAAGTTAGTAATCCGAGGGAAAAAGATTCTGCAATAATGGAATATGCAAGAAAAAATAAATTTGTAGTGTTTACTCACGATCTAGATTTCGGTTCGTTATTAGCTGCAACAAATGAAGAGGGCCCAAGCGTTATACAGGTTCGCACACAGGATAATTTACCGGATAAATTAGGCGATCTAGTTATTTCTGCGATCAAACAATATCAGCACATTCTTGAAACAGGAGCTTTGATCGTTATTGACGAATTTAAGATGAGAGCCCGCATTTTACCACTTAAAAAAGTGTAGCAACTATCTTTCTTTTGCGCAAAAATCAAAATCCCCGAAACTGTATTGAAAAACTTTTCTAGGTTAGCGAAATAGCAAAGAAATAAATTGTCTTATTACAGCTTTCTTTTTATTTCCTCTTGTAAGAACTTGAGCCTATTTTCTGTGTAAAAATTTCTGTCTTTTTCTTCCAGTACCGAGCCAAGTGTTACCTTAAAATCTCTATCCTTAAAGTTGCTTATAATTTCTAACATCAGCTCAAGTCTGTTTTTATCTGAAATGATTTCAACTCCGCGCATTAAAAGAAACTCTATATCAAAACAATCTCGAATTAATTTTCTCGAGAGGAATGCTTCGGTTTTATTCGCCATCATTTGCTGCAGAGACAAAGCCTTAACAATAACTTGCTTATTAGAAAATCTTGAGAATGCAATTTTCCTTTCCCAGTCAAAGTCCTTTTGTTCTTTTCTGATTTCAATTTTTAAGTTGCGTGTGACCTTTGATGAGCGGAATTCAAAAAGTAAAGTATATTTTTTATTCGCTGAATCTAAAACTCTGTAATTAGCCAATAATACCTCTTTCATTTTTAAATAGATTGATTTTGAATCCGAATTTACATTCAGCCAAAAGTCTAAATCCGTTGAATAGCGATTTAAGTTGTGGCACAGCCGCAGCATTGTTCCACCGCCGAAAAAAAGAGAGTCGAGCACCTTTACGCTGTTCAGCAGTTCAAGAACCTCTATTTCAAATATCTCTAAACTCTGTAAGTCTTGCATAGCTGTCCCCAAAAAGTTTTCGTTCTTCTGTTTGTTAGATTTATAAATTGTTCTACTCTACTTTTTTTAATTTTCTTAAAGTCAACCGCGTCAAAGTCACAGTTATACTTTCCAATTGCAGTCAGATATACAGCATCGGCAATTGCTTTCTCTGGAAGAGCTATAAAAAAATCATTAAGAAGGTCAAACCCTGTGTACATTTCTTTTTTGATCTTTGTATAAGCAAATTCAATGTTTTTAGCTTTAACAGTTTTTGTCCTTTTCAGTTGTATTGACTCAATAAAATTCTGCTGCTGCTGAGCAGAAACATTATAATAACTTAACGCTGTTGTAAGAGAAATATATGATGGCACCTGAACAATATTTGCGATATGAAAAAGTTCTTCTTCTTTCAACCGCATTAATTTCTCGGCAGGAATATATAAATCCCTTTTCAGACGAACTAAAAAACCTGCCGCAGCATATCTTGATGCTGTAACTTTTGCTGATTCTCTGCTAATTACAAGCGTGTTCGCTATATCATCTATGCCGAGCAGAGTTTTTTCCGCTTCAGCAAGCTTATAGTATTTCATAATGAGTAATTATAGTTAATTAATACTTTTGCTAATTTAGTATATTTATTAATAAATGCAAAAAAAACAAATCTCTTTATGCTTATTTAGTTGCCTTTCTGTAAAATCAAGACTATTTTCACGCCAAGTGGCATATCCAAAATTTGGATTATTCGGTAATAATATAAAATAAAACACATTATTCAGGAGAAGAATATGAAAATATCAAGAATGAACCTTTTTGCAGGTGATTCAAAATTAGTCGCTTTCTTCGACATTCAAACCGAAGAAGGAATAATCATAAAAGGGTTCAAATTAGTCAATGGAGCAAATGGCTTATTTGTTGGCGCTCCATCCGAAAAAGGGAAAGACGATAAATACTACGACAGCGTCATCATCCCAAAAGAGTTAAAAGAATCTCTTCAAACAATGGCAATTGAAGAATACAACAAAGCGAAAGAGGGTGGGGCTGCACAGTCAGAAGATTCGCCATTTTAATCTTTTATAAATAGTTCAACACGATAAGCACAAATGATGATATTCTCATTCCGGAAGCTTGTCTGTTCAGTGTTGTTATTTGTGCTTTTTTGTTTTTAGCTGAGTTGTGCTGTTTTATTTTTCTTTTTCCAATATTGAGCGGTAAGTTGTAATCTCGACTTTTGTTGAACCCTCGTAACCTTCAGAGATTATTTTCAATCCGCCTACTTGCTTGTAAATTTTTACAGTGCAAATTTTTTTGTTGTTAACTACAATATCTTTGAAAGTGACTTCTCGTTTCGAGGAAACATTTTCCTGCGCCCAGTAAACGCCTTTCATTGCACCGTTAAATGCAATTTGAATATCTTCGTTTTCATCCTGAATCTGCCCCGGAAGAAACGCAAGTAGAGGAAGAATTAAGATTAGAGTTAATCTTTTCATTTGACCTCCAAATTTTAATAATGTTTTTTTTGCATATTTAATTTAATCAAACGACAATTTCTAATCAAATCAGTATGAACAGCTCAACTATTTATTTCCGCCGCCGAGACTAAGCAATACGGAGTTTTCTTAAAATTTTATCGCTTGTTTTTAATTAAATCAATAATAGCTATCTTTAGCTAAATTATTTTAAAGTTATTTTTTACCTATGAGCCGATTAAATCTAAGTATGATAAAAGATAAAAAGGCATTCTCGGTTGTTTCTCTTTTAGACGAATCAAATGATAAAACATACTGGCTCTCGAAAACACCACAAGAAAAAATTCAGGCAATAGAATTTTTACGACAAACAATGTATGGTTATGATCCAACTACCACCCGACTTCAGAGATTTTTTGAAGTTGTTGAACTTAAAAAAAGTTGAATATTTAATAATCGGCGGGTATGCTGTCGGATATTATGGCTATCCAAAAGCAACAGGAAATATTGATATCTGGATTTCCAATAAAAAGTCAAACGCAGTAAAAATTGCAGAAGTTATTAAGGAATTTGGGTTTGATGTTCCCGATCTGTCTGCCGCTTTGTTTACGGAAGAGAATAAAATAACACGAATGGGCGTGCCTCCTCTTAGAATAGAATTGCTTACATCAATTTCCGGCGTTGACTTTGATGAATGTTACAAGGCAAAAGAAGTTACTATGCTCGATGATGTAGAAGTAAATTTTATCAACCTTGAACATTTAAAAATAAATAAGAAATCTGCTGGAAGATATAAAGACTTAGACGATTTAGAAAACCTGCCTTAAGAATCAAAAGGAGGAAAAAAAATGATGCCTTTTAATAAATGCCCTATTTGTGGTAATGATTTGGCAGAAAAAGAGGTTGAAAAAACTTTTACGCGGAGGCAATAATACCGCAGTGGTTAAAGTAAAAGCAGAAGTATGTATGAAATGCGGCGAACGTCTATATTCTCAAGATACGGTAAGAAATTTTGAGCAGATTAAAAGTAAGCTTGAGCAAGAAAAGACAAAAGAATTTCATTTGCTGGGACGTTCTTATCAAGTGAGTTTGTAAACTTGATTTTTTAGAAAAATATATTTTAAAAGTATGATCATCTCAGCAAGCCGTAGAACAGATATTCCCGCTTACTACTCCGAATGGTTCTGCAATAGAATTGAAGAAGGATTTTGTACGGTTCCCAATCCATTCAATTCAAAGCAAATTTCATTTGTGGACTTAACTTCAAGTAAAGTTACTGCAATCGTATTTTGGACTCGCAACGCTTATCCGCTTATGAAAAGACTTCACTTGCTTAATGAAAAAAAATACAACTATTATTTCCAATTTACTATCAACAATTTTCCAAGAAACTACGAGCCGTACAATCCAAGTCTTGAAACAGCAATTAAATGCTTCAAAGAACTTGCTCAAAGAATTGGCAAAGGAAAAGTAATTTGGCGCTACGACCCGATTCTTTTTACAGATGACCTTGATTTAAACTTCCACATCAAAAACTTTACAAACATTTGCAGCTCTCTTGCCGGCTGCACAAAACGAGTAGTCATCAGCATTGTAGATAATTACAAAAAAACATTGCGAAGATTGAACAAGCTTGGCACAAACTATGAAGAAAACCAAATTGAAAAACCTGAAGTCGAAAAGCTTTTGAAAGTAATTGTCGAAACCGCAAGCAAAAACGGAATGGAAGTAGAAAGCTGTGCAGAAGCAAAAAACTTTAGCTACTTGGGAATACAACCTAGCAAATGCATCGACGATAGAATTTTACAAGATGAATTTGAAATAGACTTAACATTTAAGAAAGACAAATCGCAGCGGCTTGAATGTGGATGTATGATTAGCAAAGATATTGGAATGAACGATACTTGCTTAATGGGTTGTGAATACTGCTACGCAACAAGTTCGCACAGTAAAGCAGTAAGAAATAAGAAAATACATGACAAAATTTTTTCATCACAAATACCGTATTGAATCTGCTCGATTAGAGGGTTGGGATTATTCAACTCCTTGGTGGTATTATATAACTATTAACATAAAAGATCATGTTTGTCGTTTTGGAGAGGTCCACAATGGTAAAATGATTTTGAATGAATTGGGAAAAATTGTTGAACATGAGTGGATGAAAACAGCAGACATACGGAAAAATGTTGAATTAGATTATTATGTTATAATGCCCAATCATATTCATGGGATTATTATATTAAATGAAAATAATAATTGTAGAGACGTTGCGCGCAACGTCTCTACAATTAAAAATAAATTCTCGGAAATTTCACCAAAATCAAATTCGCTTTCGGCTATTATTCGTTCATTCAAATCCGCTGTAACCAAAAATGCTCACAAAAATGGCTATGTATCATTCCAATGGCAATCCAGATTCTACGATAGAATAATCCGTAATGCAAATGAGCTGTTCCGAATTAGAAAATACATTGAACAAAATCCTTTGAAATGGGAAATTGAAAAAAAACGAAATTGAAAATTTGGATTTGTAATTTGACAAATGTCGTAGTAGAGACGTTGCACGCAACGTCTCTACAGAAATAAATGGTTTCAATCTTCTTACATTATACATTAACTATGATTTTCCACCTTGACCTCGATGCATTCTTTATCTTTGTTGACTTGTTCGCCTCTGGCTGAACGCATACTTGATCTCTTCGACTGTGCTCAGAGCAAGCCTTCGCTTGAAGGAAAACCGGTAGTCGTTGGTGCGGATCCAAAAGCTGATGCGTATGGGCAGCCGCATGGGCGTCCGCCGCAGGCGGATTGCAGCTTGCTCATATGAAACACGTAAATGCAAACTACACCCTGTGATTCGATATAAATATTTTAATAAAATTCCTATTGCGTTTTGATTTCCCTTTCTCGATACTTGCCGTAAGAAGAAGTTAGTAATGAAAATTAAACCGGTAAGTAAGTACTTTTGGGGATTCATCTACGATTTAA
>VGVX01000103.1 GCA_016873845.1 Ignavibacteria bacterium | reverse complement strand
AGTCTTGAAGGCACAAGTGCAACAGGCGGCTTAATTGAATTCAAAGACCCGTGGTTTATAGACTACCAGGATGTTCAGTATGCAAACCAGCTAAGAAACCGGGGGATGAATGATGCAGTACCAAGACAAAGAACTTCACCATTTTATCCAAATGCTACAACACAATATGAATATGGTCAGACTTACAGAGGTGTGTTTCTGGATTGTGAAATATCGCCAAATAATTCCTATTACAAAGTCGGAGTTCCGGAAGAGCAGTCAATAACAGTTCACGGACAGAGCAGGAAATTTTATCCGTATTACTGGACAGGCAGTGGTGTAAACTATTCAAATGAAAACGACAGAGAACCTGGTGTTGTATTCACACAAACAAATTCAACAGCAACTGCAGTGCTTAAAGGACAGCTAATGAGCAATGACCAGAACGGAATAAGCAATAACTCGCAAAGAAAAATTGTAAGAACGGATAATGGTATATATCATATTGTCTACGAGTCGCAAGGTGGTGTTTGGTACACTAAAAGCTTGACAACGAACTTTAACGGTGGATGGGCAAAAGACATATGTTTAGAAATGGATGCAAAAAATCCAGCAATAGATTATTTGGGTAATATTTATTGGGGAAAAAACATTTCTCTTGCTAACCTGCCGAAGACATCCTCAGTTCACACCTAAGATTCCAATTTTGAACTCATTTACTTTCAATACAATTCTTTTAGTAAACTAGAAATAGCTTATCTAAGTAGTAAACCTTAATAAAATTATTAGCTCCCCTAATTACATTAACCTTATTAATTCTACCGATGAATATCAGCTGAAGAAGGTAATAAGATTACATTTTTAGGATTGCGAGAGTTACTAAGGTTTGAGAACGTAAATTCCGATGGGAATACAATCCCACTTTCATTCAAGCTTGAGCAGAACTACCCAAATCCCTTCAATCCAAATACAGTTATCAGCTATCAGCTTTCATCTGTAAGTTTTGTAACTCTCAAAGTTTACGATGTTCTTGGGAGGGAAGTCGCTACATTGGTCAACGAGCAAAAGGAAGCAGGCGATTATGTAGTTAATTTTGATGCCTCAAAACTTTCGAGTGGGATTTATATTTATAAGCTTAATGCAGGCAACTACTCAAGCATAAAAAAGATGATGGTTGTGAAGTAAATTAGGAATGAAATTCGTAGAGCGAGGTGAAACTCGCTCTACATTTGAAATTTTAAGTTTAGAATCCTAATCTCTTCATATCCTCGACAAGAGTTTTCACAGCGTTAATAGAGTTATCCATCAAAGCTTGTTCTTCAGCGTTCAATGTTATCTCGATTATTTTTTCAACTCCGTTAGCGCCCAAAACCGCTGGCACACCAACATAATAACCTTTCACACCAAATTCTCCATCAAGATAAGCACAGACTGGAAGGACACGCTTATCATCGTTCAGGATGGCTTCAGTCATCGCAATTGTAGAAGATGCAGGTGAATAAAACGCTGAACCTGTTTTCAATAATTTAACTACTTCGCCGCCAGCCATTTTAGTTCGTTCAACCATTGCCTTCATAACTTCTTCGGCTTTGGCTTTATCTTTATATTTTCTTTCAAGAAGTTCCATAACGGGAATTCCATAGACGTTAGCATATCTTACTAATGGAACCATTGTATCGCCATGTCCGCCAAGAACAAGTGCATTAATATCTTTTACTGATACACCAAGTTCCCACGCAATAAATGTTGAGAATCGAGATGAATCGAGCACGCCGGCTTGTCCCAAGACTTTATTTGCTTTGAATCCGGAAATATTTTTGAATAAAGTTACCATTGCATCTAGTGGATTCGAAATTACTATTACAATAGATTTCGGTGCGTGCTTTTTAACATTCTCCGCTACGGTTTTCATAATTTGTGCATTAGTAGTAAGAAGGTCATCACGGCTCATCCCTGGCTTGCGCGGTAAACCGGCAGTTACGATAACGATATCCGAGCCATCGATGTCTTTATAGTCATTCGTTCCTTTAATATTAACATCAAAATAATCAACGCGAGATGCTTCTGCGATATCGAGACATTTGCCCTGCGGCATATCCTCAACAATATCGTAAAGAACGACATCACCCAACTGTTTTTGCGCGATAAGCTGAGTTAAAACTCCTCCGATTTGTCCGCCCCCAACAATGGAAATTTTTTTCCTCGACATAATTCCTCCTAAATAGATTTATGATTTATTGATTGGATTAAACATTTATTTTTATTTCCAAATTTAAAATAATCAGGAATTAATCTATAAGCAAACAATTGGAATTAAGCTGCGAGTCAAATCAGTAGTATCCAAAATATTTTGAAAACATTAATTAAAACGACTTTTTAGTGAAAGTTATTAATTTGAGAAATATACTAAAACTCAACCCCCATCCCCCTTCTCTTAACAAGAGAAGGGGGAATAATGGGGGATGAGTTCTTTTTTCAATTATTCAATACGATCTTGAATTTTACGAATGGTTATGATCCTGTGAAACAAAATTATTTTGGCCAGTCGCGGGTCAAATCTAATAATAAATTAAATTTACTCATCTTCTAATTTGAATTCCGAAATGAGAGTAAGTGAATTGCCTTCCTTAGATTTAGTGTAGTACATTTCATCTACGAAATGTTTCATTATGTAAACACCGCGTCCATGTTCACGCAGGAGATTTTCGGGAAGAGTAGGGTCGGGGATTTTTTCTATGTCAAATCCTTCGCCTTCATCTGTTACGTCAATTTTGATTGTCGAATCAGTGACTGTCAATTCAAGAATTACTTTTTTTGTAATATTGCTTTTGTTTCCGTGTACGATGGCATTGTTTACTGCTTCTGTGATTGCAAGAAGAAGCATATTGAAATAATCTTTTTTTACATTGATCCCCTCAAATGCTTCTCCAAGAAATTTTGGAAGCCGATCAATTTCGAAAGGCGAAGTTTTTAGGATATGTCTGAATTGTTTAGACATTCGAAAACAAAAATATTAAAAATTTTTGGAAACGCAATTAGATTGTTAGAAGAATTCTCAGGTTAAAATTTACTATTCGCCTTGTTGACTTGGAAGATTGGGAAATATACTCAATCCAAGAAGTCCCGATTAGATATAAATCCTCCCGAAACCTGACTGAAATGTCAAATACCGGACCGATGCTTTCTATTCTTGAATTCTCGACTTTTTCACCTTTCTCAAACCGTGATTCAATATATCTGAAAGTGCGAATGCCAAGATTAAAAAATGATAGATGATTTAGTCTGTAGCCAAGTTTTAATTCGCCGGAATATTCTTCAATGTATCTTGCCGGTTTTGTTGAGAATGACCTCCAATTCAAACTTCCTTGTTCTGAAAGCTTAATATTCCCAGAAACAGTTGTGAAAAATACTTTTGACAAATTTATCTGTGTGGTGTCTGTGAATGAAAACTGACGAAATGAAAAACTTCTTACCGTATTTAAAATATCTTCAAAGTCGTAGATAGTATAATTTGCTAGTACCTCAAATGAGTTGGAAGATGTTAAGACCTTGTCGGTGTAATTCGAATTGCTTGCAAGTCTAATAACTCTATTCCAATTATTGTTAGAACTTCTTTCAGCATAAATATATACGAGATGATTCATGTATGCCTCAACAAAAATGCTCGCACTGAAAAATTTTGAAAAAAACTTTTTATATGTTAAACGTGCAATGTAAAGAAGCTCATCTCTGTCATCGCGGAATATGTTTGACTTATTAGTGAAGTTGCTAATGCTTGGTGTGTTATAGACTAACTTCGATAGGAAAAGATTTAAGTAGAGTGTGTCATGATTAACAAGATTATAAGCCGATTCGGAACCTAACTGAAACCTTACAGAAGAATTGTTTTTCTTCAATTCATCTTCAACACGGTCCAGGTAGAAATTTTCTGGGATTTCGGAAATATTTTTTACGATATGTTTCTCATCGCGCTCCGTATAATTTGCCTTGAAATTTGAGTTGAAATCCCCTAATCTTAACTTAAATCTTGTACCAAGATTTAGACGAAATTCATCGATTCTTGTATCAAAAACATTTTTTGAGGGAGGTGAGGTGAGTTTATATAAAGTGTTTCGTTCGACGTTCCTGAAATAAAGTCCTCCGATAAACTCAAAATCCATGAAATTAAAAATGTTGTTATACTTTAAATTTTCACTAAGCATTAAGACATCATCGTCGCGGGTTTCAATATTCAAATCTGAACCAAAAAAATCAGCTTTAGCGCTGTCAAGTTTAAGATAAAAATCGCGTGTGATCTTATTGAATTCGAAATTAAACGAATTGAAAACGTCTGATGTAAAATGCTTATTGACTGATAAACTTGAATTTAATGTGATATTATTTCTGCGCCCGATTTCTTCGTTCAAGTATTTTACATTTGAGTTGAATAAATAATTAGAAAGATTAACATTATCAAATATGCTGTTTAATCCATAGATAAAACCCTTATCGTTCTGTTCAAGCTGTTTATCTAATTTGTAACCTAGAACAGGTCTTACAGAAATGTTGTAAATCGGGGCATATTCCGCTATTAACTCAAATGAGTTTTCGGAAACATCGCTTAATCCAATCCTTCTATTATCCGTTACGATCCGCGAGCGGAATAGTCCGCCAAGTTTGAATTGATCGAAAATTGCATATCTGCTGTCAATAAAAAATGTATTGTCATCCCGAATATTTTTTGAAACCGCATCGATGAATGTCGAATTAAAAGTATTCCCAGCATTCACCGTGAACCGATTAAAATTATAAACCGCTGAAACTGAATTTGTAAATGTGTGAATGTTGAGCTGTTTGCTGTAATTTGTCCGGATTTGAGTGGCATTCAATTGTATCGTTGTATCCATTGCAGAAAGAGTTTGTGCGGAGACACTGCTTAAATGCAG
Organism: Ignavibacteria bacterium; assembly: GCA_016873845.1. Taxonomy (NCBI): domain Bacteria; kingdom Pseudomonadati; phylum Ignavibacteriota; class Ignavibacteria; species Ignavibacteria bacterium. The sequence goes on along the minus strand of VGVX01000103.1, from coordinate 961 downwards.
CAAAGGAAAAACAAATAATGCGAAATAAAATTCTAGCAGATTACAATGCAAAAACATCTCCTCGCTCGGGGATTTTAATATTACTGAAACCAGCAGTTTCCAGTCCTGATTGCAGTTTTAGCTGTTGGTCGTAATCGCCATGTACCAAATATGTTCTTTTAAGTTTTTTCCTATCAAAAGAATCAAAAAATTCCAGAGTTTCTTTTCTGTCTGCATGAGCGCTGAATGAATTCATAACGACTACTTCTGCACGCAATTTATGTTCTTCACCAAAAATCTTTATTTCTTCTTCACGTTCAACTAACCGTCTCCCAAGTGTATGAGGTGCATTATATCCGACAATTAATACGGTGTTGCGCTGATCTTCAATACTATTCCGCAAGTGATGGAGGACCCGTCCTGTCTCAGCCATCCCCGAGGCAGAGATAATGATGCACGGTTCATCGCAATCGTTCAATTTAATGGAATCCTCAACTGACTTCGTATAATTTAATAATTTGAATGCAAATGGATCTTCATCGTTCATTACATATTGAAGTGTCTCTTCATCAAAACATTCTTCGTGCTTCCTGAAAACTTCGGTTGCATTTACTGAGAGAGGGCTGTCGACATATATCGGCATTTTGGTAATAACATTGCGCTTAAAGAGGTTATGAAGTGCGAGGACTAATTCCTGTGTTCTGCCAACGCTGAATGCAGGTACAATTATTTTCCCTCTCCGTCCACGGTTTTTTACAATTATGTCTTCCAGCTCCTCTTCTGTTTCCTGCGCTGGTTTGTGAAATCTTCCACCGTATGTGCTCTCGGAAATTATAACATCGGGTGTGGGAATTTTTTCCGGATCTTTCAGGATTGCCATATTTGGTCTGCCCAGGTCTCCGAGAAAACAAAAGTCAATCGTCTTTTGAGAGTTTTTGATTTTGAAATAACTGAAAGCTGAACCGAGAATGTGTCCTGCATC
>VGVX01000102.1 GCA_016873845.1 Ignavibacteria bacterium | reverse complement strand
CCTTTTTATTTTTATAATAGTAAACTTCGGAACAATCTCTTTTCAACTGAAGAAAAACAACATTTTCGAGAAGCTTGCCGGAATCTCCGCTAAAACGGAAGGCGACTTGATTTCGCAATCCATTGTCAACGGAATAAATCTTTTTGTTATAAATAAGCTGCTTCTTTAAAGAATAATCATACTTAAATAATTCATACACCAAATAGCTTTCCTGCAGATAACTTATATAGTTCTTTACCGACGCTACACTCTTAAAATTTAACGCTCGCTGCAATGCATTATAACTGATCTCAGATGTAAAGTTTGTGAATAGAAAATTCGCAAGTTCACGAAAACTTTTCACTTCACGAATTTTAAAGCGGACTATCAAATCCTTGTAAAGAATGTCCTCGTAAATTCTTTTCAAGTAATCTTCGTCTTGAAAAATAACGTACTCGGGGAAACCGCCGTACTCGACATATTCATCTGTCAATTTTAGTAGTTTTGCCAACTGATCAGACGATTTCCAAATAGCAGCGTCAAATTTTTTGTAATTGAGATACTCCTTAAAGGAAAAAGGATACAATTCTAATTTAATATGCCGGCCGGTCAGATGAGTTGATAGTTCACCGCTTAATAATTTTGCATTAGAACCTGTTAATATGATCTTATAGCCTTCATCATAAACTCTTCTAACAAATCTTTCCCAATTCTTCACATTTTGAATTTCATCAAGAATTATAGTCTTGGATTTGTATAACTTCTTCCAAAGAATAAGCAAATTGTCAAAGTCATCGATTGTAAATTTCAATAATCTTTCATCATCAAAATTGAGATAGTAGAATGAATGAAGCTTTTCTGATAGTTGTCTAAGAAGCGTTGATTTGCCGCAGCGACGTATTCCTGTGATTATCAAAATTTGCTTGGATTTCAGCGCCCTTTCGAAATCAACATCTCTTTCAACTCCTGGATCTTTTGATTTGAAGTTTTCAAGCTGATCAATTGCGACTCTTTCGAGCAAATTATTCTGCATTATTGTTCATTAGTAATGTATGAATATCAATTTTTTATTCATTGCCAATATACAAAAATATTTAGAATATCGGAGGTAATAACTGGTTATTTCTCTGAAGATGAACTAAAAAGTCATGCAATACATTGCATAAAACGCACTTGCTTTGACTAAATGTTCAATTGGTACTTTCTCATCAGGTGCATGAGCAAGAACCTCATTACCAGGACCAAAGCCGATTATCGGAATTCCATAAATTCCGTTTATAACAACTCCGTTTGTTGAGAAAGTCCATTTGTCGATTAACGGTTTGGCGTTGAATAATTCTTGAAAAACTTTTTCACCAGTTTTAATCACCGAATGATTTTCGTCGACAACCCAAGTCGGATAATATTTTTTCATTCCATATTCAAGTCCGGTGAAAGATTTTTCTTTATACTCAAGCACTTCAACTTTTGCATTTTCATTTTTTACGATCTGCTGGATTTGACTAACAGCTAAATCAATATCTTCTCCGGCAGTCAATCTTCTATCGAGATGAATTTTTGCGAAATCAGCGACAGCACAGAGAGAAGGACTGTCTGAAACAATTTCCGAAATCGTTACTGAACCTTTCCCTAAAAAACTATCGTTCTTTAAATTTTCATTAAGCTTTTCGATCTCAAGTGCTGCTCGTGAAGCCATGTAGATTGCGTTCTTTCCTCTTTCGGGTGCGGAGCCGTGAGAAGAAATCCCGTAGAAAGATACTGTCATTTCCATTCGTCCCCGCTGTCCGCGATAGATATTCATATTCGTCGGTTCGGTAATGATTACGCAATTTGGTTTTAATTTTTCTTCTTCAATGATATATTTCCAGCAAAGTCCATCGCAGTCTTCCTCAATTACAGATCCTACGATGTAAACCGTCACATCATTTTGCAATCCAAGTTCTTTCAGAATTTTTCCCGCAGTGATGAAGGATGCAATTCCACCTTTTTGATCGACCGTCCCTCGTCCATGGACAAATTCAGAATCAATTTTTCCTGAAAAAGGTTCAAGTTCCCAATTTTCGAGATTGCCTGTATCGACAGTGTCAACGTGTCCATCAATCGCAATGATCTTTTTTCCATTTCCAATTCTTCCAATCACATTTCCGAGCGCATCTATCTTCACCTCATCAAAATTAGCTTTTTCCATCATTCGTTTTATTTCGTTAATAACATCTTTTTCTCTACAGCTTAACGATTTAATCTGAATTAACTTCGAAAGATTTTGTGCAGTGTAATCCTGGTATGATTGTGCTTTTTCTAAAATTTGTTTAGCAGACGTCATTTATTCCTCTATTTATGATCACAAATTTGAGTAATCGAATAAAAATTTTGTGTAAATTTACTAAGAAAAAATTTTAATCAATAACGACGAGATTACTTCAAGATAATAGAGGACTTCATGGCTCAGAAAATGCAGACAATTTCATTCGAGAAATTATTGAACTGGATTTTTACAGAATTAAAAAACAGTAACCAGATTTTTGGAATACCGGCAGTCAAATTTTACAAACACAGAGGAAATGCTTCAATTGAAATCTTCAATGAGAAGTTGGATAATCCTTTTGGACTAGCAGCCGGACCGCATACTCAGCTTGCTCAGAATATTATTGTCTCATATCTCGTCGGCGGCAGATTCATGGAACTAAAGACCGTTCAGAAACTCGATAACCTTGAAATCGAAAAACCATGCATTGACGTTGAAGATGAAGGCTACAATGTCGAGTGGTCGCAAGAGCTTTCTCTCGAGAAATCATTTGATGAATATTTAAAGTCATGGATTATAATTCATTTGCTGAAAGAAACACTTGGATTGTCTAGTCCCGATAGTGTCGGAGCTGAACGCGGATTTATATTCAACATGAGTGTAGGTTACGACCTTGAAGGAATCAAAACCGAAAGAATGGATAAGTTTATTGATTACTTGATTGATGCAAACAATTCAACACTTTTTAGAAGTTATATAAAACTGCTTAATGAGAGTCTTTCTCGTTTCGAATTAATTTCTAAAAAGTTTTCTGCCTCAGAGATTGAGAAGATCATAGAGAACATTTCCCCCAATTTTTCAAACTCAGTTACACTTTCTACAATGCATGGCTCCCCTCCTCATGAAATTGAAGCGATAGCAAAATATTTAATCAAAGAAAAGAATCTTCATACCTATGTCAAATTGAATCCGACATTGCTTGGATTTGAATTTGTCACCGATGTTCTGCACAAACTCGGTTTCGATTATATCAAACTAAACGAAAAATCATTTGAGAATGACCTGCAATTCAATGATGCAATCCCAATGCTGAATCGGCTGAAACAATTTGCAAAAATTCACGGAAAGGAAATTGGAGTTAAACTTTCAAATACCCTCGGTGTTCATAATTCGTTACATAAACTTCCTGGAAACGAAATGTATATGTCGGGACGTTCCCTTTTCCCGCTAACGATTAATTTGGCTTATAAACTTGCGGAAGAGTTCAAAGGGGATTTGAATATTTCGTTTTCTGGTGGAGCAACAGTGCACAACTCCCAACAAATTTTTGAAACCGGAATTTATCCAATCACGCTCGTAACTGACTTATTGAAACCGGGAGGATACGAGCGGCTCCATCAAATTGCCTCAAACTTCACTGATCCAAACGCATCGATTGAGCCATCGTGTAAAATTAAATTATCCAAACTTAAATCTCTCGCTGAAGTATCACTTCAAGAAAAAATTTACAACAAACATTCAAGAGAAATTAAATCATTAAAACTATCGAGCAGACTTGAAAAATTCGATTGTTATGTCGCACCATGTGAACTCGCATGTCCGATCCATCAGGACGTTTCTAAATATATTAGATTGATTGAAGAGAATAGATACGATGATGCATTTAAAGTCATAATTGAAAAAAATCCTCTGCCGCACATCACTGGTTATATTTGCGATCATCAATGTATGTACAAATGTGTTCGCTGGGATTATGATGATCCTCTTTTGATACGTGATCTCAAAAAGAAAGCTACAGAAGAAGCTTATGATAAATTTAAAGATTTAAATATAAAAAGATTGAAGGATAAAGGATCTGCTGCGATTATTGGAGGAGGACCATCAGGATTATCGGCTGCATATTTTCTCGCAAGAGCCGGATTGGATGTTACGATTTTCGAAAAAACTAACAGAGCCGGCGGTGTTGTACGGCATTCCATACCCGGATTTCGAATTCCACAAGAGGTAATCGATAAAGATATTGAGCTTGTAAAAAAATTCGGAGTGAATTTCGTTTTCGGATCTGACGAAAGCATGTCAATCAAAAAATTAAAAGATGATGGATTCAAGTATATCTATCTTGCAATCGGTGCAGGTAAATCGAAGAAATTCGAATTATCCGGTGAAAACAAAAATGTGTTCAGTGCCATTGACTTTCTGCAAAAATTCAATAGAAATGAAAAGCTCTCGCTAGGTAATTCTGTGGCTGTGATCGGTGGAGGGAATTCTGCAATGGATGGCGCTCGCGCGGCTCTGCGATGCGAACGCGTTGAAAAGGTTTTCATAATTTACCGGCGCACAAAAGAATTCATGCCTGCTGATAAAGAAGAACTTGATGCTGCGCTGGACGATGGAGTGATCTTCAAAAAGCTTCTTCTTCCTGTTGAATTCAACAAAAGGATTTTAAAGTGTCAGAAAATGCAGCTTGGTGAATTTGATAAAAGCGGAAGAAGAAGAGTCGTTCCAATTGAAAATGAGTTTGAAGAAATTGAAATCGATTCGGTGATTACTGCAATTGGAGAAGAAGTCGATTACGATTTCTTAACTCAAAATGGAATTAAAATAGATGAAAGAAAAAATATTCTTGTTAATAATACGACAAATGAAACATTAATTGAGAATGTTTTTATCGGCGGTGATGCATTCAGAGGACCATCTACGGTTGTCGAATCAATCGCCGATGGAAAGAAAGCAGCCGAATCAATTCTTGCGAAAGAGAGAATTGACAATCAATTCAATTTATCTCAAAAAGTTCAAATCGACGGTCTAAAGTGGACTGAAGATTTATCCAATAGGAAGGGGATAATCGAGTTTCAAAACTCAATCGATTATTCTAGTGAGTCTTCAAGGTGTCTTGGCTGCGATCAGGTCTGTAATAAATGCGTTGAAGTCTGTCCAAATCGAGCAAATATTGCAATCGCTGTAAACGGAGAATTCAAAGATAAATTTCAAATACTTCACATCGACGGAATGTGCAACGAATGTGGAAACTGTGAGACGTTTTGCCCTCACCAAGGCGCACCGTACAAAGATAAGCTAACACTGTTTTGGAATGAAGAAGAGTTTGACAAAAGTCAAAATGATGGGTTTTACTTACAAACTAAAGAAAATGAAGTTTTTACATTTAAGTTGAGATGTAATACAAAAGTCGATTTGATTACTATGTCTGCAAATGATGATAAGTATAATACTAATGATAAATCCCAATCGGTAATGCACAAAGTCATTAATGATCACGGTTACCTTTTATAAAAACTATTAACCACATTAAATTATCTTATCGGTTGTTTTGAGATTTATCTTCGGGTGAGTTCGTGCAAATAAAAGAATTTACTGACTAGGCAAATTTAAACTTTAACAATTGATTGCCTTACAGCTTCGATAATTTGTTTATACCCAGTGCATCGGCAAAGATTTCCGGCAATTGCTTCTTTAATTTCATCTTCACTTGGGTTCGTAACTTCTTCAAGCAAAGTATAAGCCGAGAGTACCATGCCAGGTGTACAAAATCCACATTGAATTGCACCATGCTTCATAAAATTTTCTTGAAGCGGATGCAGCTTGCCATCTGACGCAATTCCTTCGATCGTAGTAATCTTACAACCATTAA
>VGVX01000101.1 GCA_016873845.1 Ignavibacteria bacterium | reverse complement strand
TTACAATTTATTTATCGATCGGAGTTTTTCTCGCTCTATTGATGTTTATTTCAGCATACTATCAGAATTTCAAATTCTCTGGCAATCATGAAGGATATGAACCAGTTCAACCGATTTCTTTTTCACATCGACTTCATGCCGGCGAGCTTGGCGTTGATTGTTTGTTCTGTCATTTTGGAGCCGCTAAAAGTAAGCATGCAGGAATTCCACCAACAAACGTTTGTTTGAATTGCCATAAGTTTATTACAGCTCCCTTTGTAAATGTTAAAGCTGAAAACGATTCCGCAGATGCACAACAACGTAAACCTAATCTGATTGTTTCGGGTGAAATCAAAAAAATATATGATGCGATGGGATTGAATAATGAACGATTAAAGGATGAAACTAAACATCCTATGCCGATTGAATGGCTGAAGGTTCATAACTTGCCCGACTTCGTTTATTTCGATCATCGTCCACACGTTGCAGCTGGCGTTCAGTGTCAAACATGCCACGGTGCAATTGAGACTATGGAACGAGTTCGTCAAGTAAATGATCTTTCAATGGGTTGGTGTGTTAATTGCCACAGAGATTCGAATAGAGATGGATTAAATGGAATAAAAGTGAGAGCATCTACTGATTGCGTGGCTTGTCATTACTGATTTTTAAGTTAAACTATTAACTGAAAAAGTTATGTCGAAAAACAAAAATTTGAAAAACGATTCTGAAGTTAAAGAGAGAGCTAATCCGCAAGAAGAAATTGTTCATCTTTACGATAGAAGAACATTTCTGAAGCTTGCCGGATTCACTTTTGCTGGGGCAATGGTTGCAGGCTGTCAGCAAGGAAATATTGAAAAGGCAATTCCATATTTAGTTAAGCCCGAAGAAATTACTCCAGGATTAGCTTATTGGTATACTTCTGTGTGTAATGGATGCAATGCAAATTGCGGTGTGCTAGTAAAAAACCGTGATGGCAGGCCAATTAAACTTGAAGGAAATCCAGCTCACCCAATTTCAAAAGGTGGATTGTGTGCCGTCGGTCAAGCAATGGTTCTTTCGCTGTATGATTCGAAAAGATTGCTGAATCCGGTCGTTCAAGGTAAAGAAACCGATTGGCAGACGTTTGACGCTTCTCTAAAAAGCAAAATTGAAGAGGTAAAAAGAAACAATGGCTCAGTAAGATTTTTAACAAGCACTGTAACAAGTCCGACGATTAATGCATCAATTCATACTTTCCTATCACAATTCAAAGATTCGAAACACATAGTTTATGATCCGCTTTCAAATTCTGCTATTCTCGATTCACATAAAAAGAGCTTTGGCGTGCGAGTTCTTCCGAAATATCATTTTGACAGAGCCGAAGTAATTGTGAGTATCGATGCAGATTTTTTGGCAACGTGGATTTCACCCGTCGAATTTACAAATGCATATCATTCAGCAAGAAAACTAAACGGTAAAGAATCAAAATTCGCATATCATGTTCAAATTGAATCGCGAGTCTCACTGACCGGAAGTAATGCCGATAAGCGAATAGCGGTTTCGCCTGATGATTATAAAAATATCGTGCTCGAATTGATTTTTGAAATTGAGAACAAAGCGGGGATTAAAAACACATCGAACAATTTCAAATCGGTTCTTGCTCCAAAGTTCAAAGCACAGCTTATAAATCGTCTCTGGAAATCGAAAGGAAAGAGTTTACTCGTCTGCGGAGTAAACGATCTCAAGCTTCAAATCTTAGTAAATTATTTGAATTCGCTTTTGGGAAATTATGGCGAAACGATTGATATTTCCTCTCCATCAAATCAAGCACAAAGCAGCGATAAGGATCTATTTGCACTTCTCAATGAAGTTGAATCAGGAAAAGTCAATGCGTTGTTCATTTATGGATTGAATCCCGCGTACGATCTACCAAATGCAAAAATCTTGTCGAACAAATTAAAAGAAATTCCTGTCGTTGTTACGTTTGCCGACAGGTTAAATGAAACTGCGGAAGTTTCAAGTTTCGTTTGCCCCGAACCCCACATGCTTGAATCGTGGAACGATTCTGAGCCAAGCAATGGGATTGTTTCAATTCAACAGCCAGCGATTAATCCATTTGGTCAAGTTAGACCTTTAATAGAATGCTTAGTGTCTTGGAGCGGAAAAAATCAAAATGCAGTAGATATTATAAAAGAAACTTGGCGGAACAGTTATTTCAAGCTTCAAACCAAAGAAAAAGATTTTCAAAAGTTCTGGGATTCTGCCTTACAAAATGGATACATTGAATATTCACACGCGAAAAAAATCACTTCTGGCTTTTCCAAGTCATCTCTTAATTTTATTAAGAACGATTCAACTTTAAGCGAGAGCGAGCTTAAATTAGTCCTTTATCCCAAACTTGCAATTCTCGATGGAAAACATGCACACAATCCATGGCTGCAAGAACTACCCGACCCGATAACAAAAATCGTTTGGGATAATTATGCGTCTGTATCTCATTTAGCTGCAGAAAAATTAAATCTCTCTGAAGGTGATATAGTCTCCATTCAAACAGCTAAAGGATCAATTGAACTGCCAGTTCATATCCAACCAGGTCAGAATGAAAAAACAATTGCAGTTGCACTTGGTTATGGAAGAAAAGGAACGGACCGATTTACTAACATTGGTCCAAACTGGCTTGAAGCAAGACCAACAGTCGAGAAAGGAAGTTTAGTCGGAAAAAACGCATTCCACCTATTAGAATTTGAAAACGAAAATGTTAAGTTCTCTGGAATTGATGCTAAGATTACAAAACTTAGGGGAAAATATTTGCTCGCATCAACCCAAGAGCATCATTCACTTCAAGAACCTAAGAATGTTGATGTATTAAATGGCCAAGCACGTCCAATAGTTCAAAAGCTAACACTCGAAGAATATTTAAAAGCTCCACACACTCAAAACCTCCGCAAAGCGGAACATCCTAGTTTATGGCCGGAAGAGCACAAATACACCGGATATCACTGGGGTATGTCGATTGATCTTTCTGCCTGCACAGGATGTTCTGCTTGTGTTATTGCCTGCACAGCAGAAAATAATATTCCAGTTGTCGGAAAAGACGAAGTCTACAGAAATCGTGAGCTGACCTGGATTCGCATCGATAGGTATTACGATGAAGAAACCGGAGAACTGAGCATTTCGCATCAGCCGATGATGTGTCATCACTGCGACAATGCTCCATGTGAGACTGTTTGCCCTGTACTTGCAACGGTCCATAGCGAAGAAGGATTAAATCAACAAGTTTATAATAGATGTGTTGGAACTCGATATTGCTCGAACAATTGTCCTTATAAAGTGCGAAGGTTTAATTGGTTCGACTATGAGCAGGAAGATGAAATGCAGAAATTGGTTTTGAATCCCGATGTAACTGTACGTGAACGCGGGGTTATGGAAAAATGCAGTTTCTGTATTCAGAGAATTCAAGAAGCAAAGATAAAAGCGAAGATCGATGGTACTGTGTTAAAAGACGGCAATATCAAACCGGCATGTCAGCAATCCTGTCCTGCTCAAGCAATTACTTTTGGTGATATAAACGACAACGAAAGCATGATTTCAAAACAAATAAAAGACTCAAGATATTATCGTGTGCTTGATGAACTTGGAGTTAAGCCATCTGTCGGCTACCTAAAGTATGTCAAGAATAGCAGCGAAGAGGAGAAAGTAAATGGCTGATAATTATTCGATACTTCGTAAACCTCTGATACTTGGAAATAAAACTTATTCTGATGTTACACATGATGTTTGTGCACCGTTCGAAAAAAAGTCTTCAATTGCCTGGTGGATAACTTTTTTTGCCGCATTGTCAATGTTAATTGTTGGTATAGTTGCAGTAACTTATCAAATTCAAACTGGGATTGGGACTTGGGGTTTAAATAATACTGTTGGATGGGCATTTGACATAACTAATTTTGTTTTTTGGATTGGAATAGGTCATGCAGGAACTTTGATTTCAGCGATTCTCTTTCTTTTCAATCAAAAATGGAGAACTTCGGTCAATCGTTCTGCAGAAGCGATGACAATTTTTGCCGTAATCTGTGCTGGAATTTTTCCAATCATACACATGGGAAGACCCTGGCTTGCATTTTGGGTAATCCCATATCCAAATCTTCGAGGACCTTTATGGGTAAATTTCCGTTCACCGTTAGTTTGGGATATGTTTGCAATCGGAACTTACTTCACAATCTCTTTAGTGTTTTGGTATGTAGGATTAATTCCAGATCTTGCCACGATTCGTGACAGAACCAAATCAAAGCTTAAAAAATTCTTCGCTGGTTTTTTTAGTCTCGGTTGGAATGGTTCGAATAAAACTTGGTCGCGTTATGAAACGGTCTACACGCTTCTTGCTGGGCTTGCGACTCCGTTAGTGGTTTCAGTTCACACAATCGTCAGCTGGGATTTTGCGACTTCAGTTATTCCAGGATGGCATACGACAATTTTTCCGCCGTACTTTGTTGCAGGTGCAGTCTTCTCAGGGTTTGCTATGGTGCTTTCATTGATGCTGATTGTCCGAAAAGTATTTCACTTTGAAGATTACATTACAGCAAAGCATGTTGAATCAATGTGTAAAATAATTATTGCGACTGGGGGAATTGTAGGTTTAGCATACGCAACTGAATTTTTCATTGCGCTTTACAGCGGTAATCCTTACGAAAAATTCGCTTTCATTAATCGTGCACTTGGACCATTCGCTTGGGCATACTGGATTATGGTTTTCTGTAATATTGTCATTCCTCAGTTTTTCTGGTGGAAAAAAATCCGGACTAATATGATTTTAGTCTTCATTCTTTCAATTTTTATAAATGTTGGAATGTGGTTTGAAAGATTTGTGATCATTACAATATCCTTAAGCCGAGATTATCTCCCTGCAAGCTGGGCAAATTATATTCCCACGTCTGTTGAGATTGCGACTTTGATAGGAAGCTTTGGATTATTTTTCACACTCTTTCTTTTGTTTGCGCGGTTTCTTCCAATGATTTCGATTGGAGAAATAAAGGGTGTTTTGAACTATGGGAAAAATTCTCATGGAGGCAGTAAATGACGAGAAGACTTTTCATCAGCTACTTCGAAAATGAAAAAGACATTTTAAATGCAACGAGAGCCGCACGTGATAACAATTACGAAATTCTCGATGTCTTCACTCCATACGCAGTTCATGGGTTGGACGATGCAATAGGACTGAAACCTTCAAGACTTCCTTGGGTCTGTCTTGGATTGGGCTTGCTGGGTGCAATCGCAAAATTATGGTATCAAGTCTGGACGTCTGCTACAAGCTGGCCGGTAAACGTTGGCGGTAAACCACTCCGCTCTATTCCTGCATTCGTACCTGTTACTTTCGAAATTATGGTTCTATTTGCTGGAGTTGGAACCGTGCTGACTTTTATAATAATCAGCAAATTGCGTCCAGCAAAAAAACCAAAAAGTTTATATAAAAGGGTTACAGACAACAGATTCGCATTAGTTCTTGTGCAATCTGATGCCAGCTTTGATGTAAAATCTGCATCGGAAATATTTGCTTCGTTCAATGCAGTTGAGTTTGAAGAAAGATTACAGAAGGAGGAGAATTGAGATGTCAAGATTGTCATTAAACATATTTCTTGCTTTGATTTTTATTCTTCTTGTTGCGGGAACGATTTTAGTGAAAAGAGATTTCACTCAAAGAAATTCAGAATTGCTTCCTGGGATGGTCAACTCGGTTCCTTATAATACTTTTGCACCCAATAAAAATTTTCCCGACGGTAAAACACTTCAATTGCCCATAGATGGAACATTAGTAAAAGGATTTGACAAACTTCCATATACTTCATCGCCCGATGATGCTGTTCGAGCCGGAAATGAACTGAAGAATCCTCTTCCGAAAGACAGCATCGAGCTAGTAGAAAAAGGATCGAAACAATTCTCCATTTATTGTGCTCCCTGTCACGGAATTTCGGGAACAGGGGATGGAATTATTGTAAAGAAGGGATTTCCGCCGCCTCCATCACTATTCGCCGAAAGAGCTTTATCAATGAAAGATGGACAAATATTTCACATCATAACGTATGGTCAGGGAAATATGCCCTCGATTACATCTCAAATCTCCTCTGAAAATAGATGGGAGATAATTCTTCACATCAGAGAACTGCAGGAAAAACAATCGAAAG
>VGVX01000100.1 GCA_016873845.1 Ignavibacteria bacterium | reverse complement strand
GAAAGAATGTTGAACGTATTTGAAGCAGCTCTGAAAAAATCTGAAAATGGAGAAAAAGTTCAACCTCAAGTTTACTTCGATATAATAGAATTCATTAAAAAATTCGGCGATAAATGTCACCACGGCAAGGAAGAAGATTTATTATTTCCAGCAATGGAAATAAAAGGTTTCTCAAAACAGATGGGACCCGTAGCGGTTATGCTGTATGAACATACACAAGGGCGGAATCTTGTAGCCGTAATGACCAGTGCGGCTGAACGCTATGCAACCGGCGACGCCTCTGCATTGAAAGATTTAGCTCTTGCAGGAAGAAATTTCATAGGACTTTTGCGCCAGCACATTCAAAAAGAAGACAACATACTTTTTGTAATGTCAGATCAGCATTTCAATGAAGTTGAGCAAAATGAACTGCTTGCTAAGTTTCAAAAGGTAGAACAAGAAAATGAAGCTTGTGCTTCAAAATCAAAATTTATTTCAACACTCGAAAGTTTAGAGAAGGAATTTATTTCATGATAAAAGATATTTTTATCATAAGTAAAAAAGGTTCGGTGGGATTTCAGCTCCCCAGCAAATCTTTGTTTTTAACATTAGGATTACTATTCATGCTTCCTGCATCGAGTTTTGCACAAGAGACCGCAGATTTCTTCAAGCTGAATTGTTCAAGCTGTCATACGATTGGCGGCGGGCGATTAACAGGACCTGATTTAAAAAATATCACACAGCGAAAAGATAAAGCTTGGTTAGTCAATTTTATTCAAGACCCAAAAGCAGTGATTGATGCAGGCGATGCTTACGCACTCGAATTATTAAAAGAGTATAAAGGAACATTGATGCCAACAATCCCGGGAATAACAAAACTGCGGGCTGAAGCATTACTTAATTTAATTGAAGAAGAATCGAAGCTCGAAAAATCACAATTCGTTGGTGTTAGATTAAGCGATCGTCCATTCACACAAAAAGATATAGATGTAGGTCGTAATATTTTTATGGGAAAAGCCCCGCTTGTCAATGGCGGACCGGCGTGCTTTTCCTGCCATACAGTTCATGGAATTGGCGGTTTAGGAGGCGGAACGTTGGCGCCTGATCTTACAACTGTGTTCGAGAGATACGAAGGAAGAAAAACCCTTGAAGCATGGCTATCGGCACCAGCAACACCTACAATGCAATCAGTTTATAAAAATCAACCTCTTGATCCAGAAGAAATTCTCCCAATTGTCGCTTTCTTTCAATACACATTACAAAGAAATCCAGAAGACACCTCTACGGCTCGATTGAATTTCATTTTGTTTGGATTAGGAGGTGCACTAATTGTACTTGTATTATTTGATGTTATCTGGAACAAACGTTTTCGCGCTGTAAGGCGTCCGATGGTTCTTTCTAAAAAAATGGAGTCTGTAAATGAGTAAAAAACAATCTATTGGCTGGATAAAAGATGAAGTCAATCCAAAATTAAGAAGCTGGGAAGAATTTTATCGTAATCGTTGGCAGCATGATAAAGTTGTTAGAAGCACACATGGTGTAAATTGTACAGGCAGCTGCACATGGATGATCCATGTAAAAGATGGAATTGTAACTTGGGAGATGCAGGGACTTGATTATCCATCGCTTGAAAATGGATTGCCGCCGTATGAACCACGCGGCTGTCAACGTGGAATTTCTTTCTCGTGGTATCTTTACAGCCCTCTTAGAGTTAAGTATCCATATATACGCGGTGCAATGCAGGACTTGTGGAGAAAAGCGAAACTTGAACATGAAGACCCTGTAGATGCGTGGAAATCTCTTGTCGAAAATCCTGAATCAAGAAAACGCTGGCAAAAAGCACGTGGTAAAGGCGGATTCCGAAGAACAACTTGGGATGAAGTGCTTGAAATTATGGCGGCTGCAAATATTCATACGATTAAAAAACATGGACCTGACAGAATTGCAGGCTTCTCACCGATTCCGGCTATGTCAATGGTCAGTTATGCTGCAGGCGCAAGATTAATGCAGCTTATTGGTGGAATTTCTTTATCGTTTTATGATTGGTATTGCGATTTACCATCTGCTTCACCAGAAACCTGGGGCGAACAAACTGACGTTCAAGAATCTGCCGATTGGTACAATGCGAAATTATTAGCTGTGATGGGTTCAAACTTAAACATGACGCGAACTCCCGATTGTCATTTTGCTGCAGAAGCTCGTCATAATGGTACGAAGATGTATGTCTTTTCACCCGATTTCAATCAAGTCGCAAAGTATGCTGACCACTGGGTGTCTTTAAATGCTGGGCAGGATGGCGCTTGGTGGATGGCTGTCAATCACGTTTTGCTAAAAGAATTCCATCACCAAAAACAAATTCCTTACTTTATCGAGTACACCAAAAAATATACAGACGCACCATTTTTAGTCGAACTGAGCGAGGAGAATGGAAACTATGAAGCCGGTCAACTTCTTCGTGCCAATCAAATAAAAAAATACTCAGATGTTGAAAACGGTGATTGGAAATTTTTAATTTGGGATGAAAAATCTAATGCGCCAAAAATGCCTATGGGAAGTGTTGGCGATAGATGGGGCAAGGAAAAAGGGAAATGGAATTTATTATTAAAGGATGGATTAGATGGAAGCGCAATCAATCCCCAATTAACCTTTCTAAAGAAAAATGATAAGATTATTAAAGTACGTTTCGATGATTTCGCCGAAGGAAGAAGTCTTTACAAAGAAGTTCCAGTAAGAGAGATAAAAACATCCGACGGGAAAAAAGTTTTGGTCGCAACGATCTACGATCTACTCATGGCACAATATGGAGTCGCACGTGGACTCAAGGGAGATTACCCGAAAGATTATGATGATGAAGAGTTCTCATTCTCTCCTGCTTGGTCTGAGAAGTACACTGGAATTGGCAGAAAAGATTTAATCCAATTCGCACGTGAGTGGGGAACAACGGCGGAGCTAACGAATGGTAAATGTACAATAATTATAGGCGCTGGAATCAATCACTGGTATCATGCGAATTTAATGTACCGCGCAGGTATTCATGCGTTGATGTTCTGCGGATGTATAGGAGTTAATGGCGGCGGGCTTGCGCATTATGTCGGACAGGAAAAATTAGCTCCTGGCGAACCGTGGGGCGCGATTGCATTTGCAAAAGATTGGTATGCCGCATCTCGCCAGCAAAACGCACCAAGCTGGCATTACGTTCACACAGATCAATGGAGATACGAAAAAGAATTTACAGATTACCACACTGTCCCTGCAAAGCAGGAACAAGGTTCTCTTGCGAAAGGACATGCAATGGATACACAGGTGAAAGCTGTACAAAACGGCTGGCTTCCGTTTTATCCACAATTCGATAAGAACAGCATAAACCTGGCAAAAGAAGCTGAGAATAAAGGCGCAAAATCGAATGAAGAAGTTTCTAAATACGTTATTGAACAGATTAAGAAGAAAAAGATAAAATTTTCTGTTGAGGATCCTGATGCAGAATCCAACTGGCCGAGAGTTTGGTACATTTGGCGCGGCAATGCTTTAATGTCGAGCAGCAAGGGACATGAATACTTCCTGAAACATTACTTAGGAACACATACAAATACAATTGCAGAAGACATAGCTAAAGATTCTGTTAAAGAAGTCGTATGGCACGAAATTGCACCCTCGGGCAAGCTCGACTTGGTTGTTGACTTGAATTTCAGAATGGATACATCGGCTCTTTATTCCGATATCGTATTACCTGCAGCGACTTGGTACGAAAAGGGAGATTTGAATTCAACTGATATGCACAGTTTTATTCATCCGCTTTCAGCCGCAGTTCCACCATGCTGGGAATCGAAAAGCGATTGGGATATTTTCAAAGCAATTGCAAAAAAATTCTCTGAGATAGTTGGGTCTCATTTCCCGGAACAAGTTAAAGATGTTGTAATTACTCCACTTGCACACGATAGTGCGGCAGAAATTGCACAGCCGGAAATTAAAGACTGGCTGAAAAACGAAATTGATGCTGTTCCAGGAAAAACAATGCCGAATGTTTCTGTTGTCAATAGAGATTATAAAAATTTATACAATCAATATATTTCATTCGGTCCGTTGGTGAGAGCTAACGGATTGGGTGCGCATGGAACTAAGTACAGCATCGAAGACCATTACGATGAAATGGTAAAAACTCGGGCAACCGTTACGTTCGATGGAAAAACTTATCCATCTTTGAAAGACGACATTCACGTTTGCGATACGATACTCGCATTAGCAACAGTTACGAACGGCGAGCTGTCTTATCGCTCTTATAAAAACATGGAAGAAAAAGTCGGTCTGCCTCTTGCTCATCTCGTTGAAAAAAATCGTGGAGTAAAAGTTACATACAAAGAGCTTCAAAACAAACCGATGAGATTATTAAACAGTCCGATGTGGTCAGGTCTTACCGAAAACGGACGTGCATATTCACCGTTCACATACAATGTTGAAGCACTTGTACCGTGGCGGACTTTAACCGGCCGGCAGCATTTCTATCTCGATCATCCGGGTTACATTCAATTTGGCGAACACTTGCCGACATATAAACCGAAACCTCTTCCAACTCAGTATGCTGACTTAAGATTCAGTAAAGAAGCTGGTAAAACTAAAATGCTAAATTATCTTACTCCGCATGGCAAGTGGCACATTCATTCAACCTATGGAGACAATCAAAGAATGACTACTCTTTCGCGCGGAGTTGAACCTTTCTGGATGAATGATAAAGATGCAGAAGAACTCGGGATCAATGATAACGACTGGGTGGAAGTGCACAATGATCACGGCGTAGTTGTGACTCGTGCCGCAGTAAGTGCGAGAATTCCGCGCGGGATTTGTATAATCTATCACTCACCGGAACGAACTTACTCTGTTCCAAAATCGCCTCTTAGAAATAATCGTCGCGCTGGCGGGCATAACAGTTTAACTCGCACAAGACTAAAACCAAATCTGATGGTTGGAGGTTATGGTCAATTTACATATCACTTCAACTATTGGGGACCAATCGGCTGTAACAGAGACACGCATGTTTTAGTCCGCAAACTTCCAGAATTGAATTGGTAGGAGAAAAAAAATGAATGTAAGATCACAAATATCAATGGTATTCCACTTGGATAAATGTATTGGCTGTCATACTTGCAGCATCGCATGCAAAAATATATGGACCGATAGAAAAGGCACCGAGTACATGTGGTGGAACAATGTTGAAACTAAACCCGGCACAGGTTATCCAACAAAATGGGAAGACCAAGAAAAATACCGCGGCGGTTGGGAAAAGAAAAACGGTTCGATTAAACTGAAATCCATTTCAAAGTCCCGTACTGTAACGGATATTTTTCATAATCCTTCAATGCCGAGCATGGATGATTATTACGAACCGTGGACATACAAGTACGAGGATCTGTTCAATTCTCCTGAGGGGAGCGACCAGCCGACAGCGATTCCAATTTCTATGGTGACAGGCGAATACATTAACGTTGAAGCCGGTCCAAATTGGGATGACGACCTTGGCGGTTCACCTGTTTATGCCGAGAACGACCCAAATTTGCAAGGACTGACAGCAGAGCAAAGACAGCAGCTTTTTGCAATTGAGAGACTGGTCTTCTTTTACTTCCCGAGAATATGCAATCACTGTTTGAATCCGGCATGTGTTGCTTCGTGTCCATCCGGTGCGTTATACAAAAGAGGTGAAGATGGGGTTGTCTTAATTGATCAAAAAAGATGCAGAGGATGGCGTCAGTGTATCGCAGCTTGTCCATACAAAAAATCGTTTTACAATTGGTCAACCGGTAAATCTGAAAAATGCATTTTGTGTTTCCCACGTCTGGAAACTGGACAAGCACCTGCATGTTTTCACTCTTGTGTAGGAAGAATCAGATATTTGGGAGTATTGCTTTATGATGCGGATAAGATTGAAGAAATCGCAAATTCACCAAATGAAAGTTTAATCGATGCACATAGATCAATGATCCTCAATCCGAATGATCCTGAAGTAATTAAATATGCAAGGTTAAATGGAGTGCACGATTCAGTTATCGAGTCTGCACAGATTTCTCCAATCTATAAATTCGTTAAAGAGTGGAAAATAGCACTCCCGCCTCATATTGAATTTAGAACCCTCCCAATGTTATTCTATGTTCCGCCAATGTCTCCAGTCATGGCAAATAAAAACGATGATA
>VGVX01000099.1 GCA_016873845.1 Ignavibacteria bacterium | reverse complement strand
AATGCAGTTGTTTATTTCCGTGTAATTCAAGCCGAAAAGGCAATCGTGGAGGTAGAAGACTTTTTATTGGCGACTTCCCAGCTTTCGCAAACAACATTGCGCAGCGTTGTCGGGCAATCTCAACTTGATGAGCTTTTAGCCGAACGGGAAAAAATTAATCGTGAACTTCAAAAAATTATTGATCATCAAACCGAGCCATGGGGAATTAAGGTCTCCAATGTTGAAGTAAAACATGTCGATTTACCAATTGAAATGCAAAGGGCGATGGCGAAACAAGCCGAAGCAGAGCGCGAGAGAAGAGCAAAAGTGATTCACGCAGAAGGGGAATTTCAAGCAAGTAAAAAGCTTCGTGATGCCGCAGAAGTTATCAGCAGCGAACCGATGGCACTTCAATTAAGGTTTCTTCAGACTTTAACCGAGGTCGCCTCTGAAAAGAATTCAACAACTATATTCCCAATTCCGATCGATCTTGTAAAACCGTTCATTGATTTGGAAAATTCAAAAAGAAAAGTAAAGAAGAAATAGCAGCCAGTAAATGTTGTAATTCAAAAATCCAACTTTTGAGGTGATAATTCACTGAAAAAGTTGGATTTGTTCTTATTACTAGAATCTACGATTTTCGTGATAATGCAAGTTCAACAATTTTTACTAACATATCTTCATATTTGTAACCCGCTGTTTCAGCTGAACGCATAAATGCAACTCCTTCTGAAATATCAGGATTTGGATTAACCTCAAGAACATATGGGATATTTTTTTGTGATATCCGCATATCGACACGTGCGTAATCGCGGGCACCTATAATTCTAAATGAACTCACGGCAATCTCTTCTATTTTTTTCTTTAACCGTTTAGTAAGAGGAGCGGGGCAAATAGGATAAGTTTTATGGTAGGCTTCATGCAAGGGGTCCCATTTAGCTTCATAGCTGACGATGTTTTCAAGGTAGTCAGGCATTTCAGAAAAATCAGTCTCACTAATTGGCAGAACTTCTAATTCTTTATCACCAAAAATCGACGCATTTATTTCCCTTCCTTCAATAAATTCTTCAACTAAAGCGGGCTGTTTGAATTCATCTAGAATAAATTCGATCCTCTTTTTTAAGTCTTCATAATTTCTTACAACCGAAGCGTTTTCTATTCCGCTGCTTGCGTCTTCAAAAGGGGGTTTAACAATAAGAGGAAATTTCATCCCAACATTGTAATTCCGTTTCTTCTTCTTGATTTTTTTGAATTTAGGAGTTCGAATTTCATAGGAATTAAGCAAATGTTTAGTAAGAATTTTGTTCTGACATACAGAAAGAGCTAAAGGAGGTGCACCAGTATATGGAATTCCGACTAATTCAAAAAGCGCTGCAACGTTCATTTCTAACCTCGGGTCATCCGCAAAATGTTCAATGAAATTAAAAATTACATCTGGCTTATTCATACGAATGTTATGTATGAGTCTATTCAAATTATTGTTAATGTTCAATGCATAAGAATCATATCCAGCTTTTTTCAATTTTTCAGATACAATATTAAATTCTTCTTCTGGGGTCAAATCAGCCGTATCAAAGAATGCTTCGAAATCAAGTTTATGCTTACTAATATCCACGACATGTTCATAAACTTCCCCCTTTGGTTCGTTGAAGATAACTGCAACTTTTATTTTTGCATTCATAGTGAAATGATTTTCTCAAAGATTAATTAATAATGAAATAAACACACTTGAAAGATAAGTTTTTGTTTTCTAAGTTGCATATGAAAGAAAATCTTGATTTGCGGGTGTAGCTCAGTTGGTAGAGCATTAGCTTCCCAAGCTAAGGGTCGCGGGTCCGAATCCCGTCGCCCGCTCAATAAATTTAAAACTTTAAGGTTGTGAATATTAATTGCTGTCACTGACCAGTTGGCGACAGTAGCAAATGAATCCATCTGGAACCTTCAAGGATTTGCTTTAAAATAAAAATCCCGTCATGAAGACGGGATTTTCTTTTTCGAATTGGATTGAATTTTAATAATCCATTCCACCCATACCGCCTGGAGGCATTGATGGCATTGCAGGTTCTTTCTTCGGTTTTTCCACAACTACGGCTTCGGTTGTGATCAACATTGAGGCAACTGATGCTGCATTTTGTAATGCAGTCCTTGCAACTTTTGTTGGATCGATAACACCAGCAGCCATTAAGTTTTCGTAGACTTCGGTTGCTGCGTTAAAGCCGAAATCATCTTTTCCTTCTTTAACTTTTTGAACTACGACTGAACCTTCGACTCCGGCATTTTCAACAATGAATCTGATCGGTGCTTCGAGTGATTTCTTTACAATATCAACTCCGGTTTGTTGATCTTCATTAGCGGTCTTTACTTTTAAATCGATAATTGCTCTTAAATATGCAACTCCACCGCCAGGAATTACCCCTTCTTCGACAGCTGCACGAGTTGCATGGAGTGCATCCTCAACACGAGCTTTCTTCTCTTTCATTTCGATTTCAGTAGCTGCACCGACTTTTAATACTGCTACTCCGCCGGATAGTTTAGCTTGTCTTTCTTGTAATTTTTCTTTGTCATAATCTGAAGTGGTCTTTTCAATCTGGACTTTTATCTCATTGATTCGCTTCTTGATCTCATCTTTCTTTCCAGCACCCTCGACGATAGTAGTGTTATCTTTGTCGATAACAACTTTCTTTGCTTGACCTAAGTAAGAAAGCTGTGAATTCTCCAATTTGAATCCTTTTTCTTCGGAGATAACAGTTCCGTTTGTGAGAATTGCTATATCTTCCAGCATAGCTTTTCTTCTATCACCGAACCCAGGTGCTTTCACTGCACAAACTCTTAAAGTACCGCGTAATTTATTTACGACTAATGTTGCGAGTGCTTCACCTTCGAGTTCCTCTGCAATGATCAATAATGATTTACCTGATTGCGCAATCTTCTCAAGAATTGGAAGAAGGTCTTTCATTGCAGAAATTTTCTTATCGTGAATTAATAAATATGGATCTTCGAGAACTGCTTCCATGGAATCTGCATTTGTAACAAAGTAAGGTGAAAGATATCCACGATCGAATTGCATTCCTTCGACTACATCTAAAGTTGTTTCTGTACCTTTTGCTTCTTCAACTGTGATTACTCCATCTTTACCGACTTTATCCATTGCTTCTGCAATTATCTTTCCGACAGA
This sequence comes from Ignavibacteria bacterium, assembly GCA_016873845.1. Classification (NCBI taxonomy): domain Bacteria; kingdom Pseudomonadati; phylum Ignavibacteriota; class Ignavibacteria; species Ignavibacteria bacterium. Next base: position 3,131 of record VGVX01000099.1, on the reverse strand, counting down.
TTCATCATTGTTTGCAGAAATTGTACCGACTTGTGCAATCTCTTTGCTGCTCTCTACGGTCTTGCTCATCTTTTTCAGATTTTCAACTATACCTTCCACTGCAATATCGACTCCACGTTTCAAATCCATTGGATTTGCACCGGCAGTAACGTTTTTCAATCCTTCTTGATAAATTGCTTGAGCTAACACTGTTGCAGTAGTTGTTCCATCACCGGCAACATCACTTGTCTTTGATGCGACTTCGCGGACCATTTGAGCACCCATATTTTCAATGGGATCTTCAAGTTCGATTTCCTTAGCTACGGTTACACCATCTTTGGTAATGGTTGGCGCACCGAATTTCTTATCAATAACAACATTTCGTCCCTTTGGACCAAGGGTAACCTTAACAGCATTTGCAAGCTGGTCAACGCCTTTTTTAAGTTTAGTTCTTGCCTCAAGATTAAACTCAATTATTTTAGCTGACATATTTTAATCTCCTTAAATTAATTTTCAATTATTATAAAATTGCGAAAATGTCTGATTCACGCATGATCAAATACTCTTCGCCGTCAATTTTTATTTCCGTGCCAGAGTATTTTCCATAAAGCACTTGATCACCAACTTTAACTGACATTGGAATTGCTTTGCCGCTGTCTTCAGCAACTTTGCCCGCTCCGACAGCAACGATTTCTCCTTTTTGTGGTTTTTCTTGAGCTGTATCCGGTAAAAAGATTCCGCCTTTAGTGACTTCTTCAGCGGGGGAGGGTTTTACAATTACTCTATCAGATAGAGGTTTAATGGTTAATTTTGCCATATTTTTTCTCCTTTTTTAATAAAATTCTCAATTTATGTTATATGACTTAATGTTTAATTAGCACTCTTTAATAACGAGTGCTAATATAAAGAAATATTGCTTTCATGTCAAGCCGCTGAATTTTCACTCAAAGGTGACTTAGAAGGTAACTTAATTTAGAAATGTTTATTTTTATGCAGCAGAATGACGTGAGAATTTTACGTAAATGAAAAAAATACTTGACGAAGTCTATTCAGAACTAAAGAAGCTCGATAAAGATATCATCATTGTATTCCTCGCGACTACAATTTTAAACACTATCAATCACTATTATACCAGCAGAAGATTTTTCAGGATTGAATTATCACACCATTTCCAAAATTCTTTTTTTTTAAATCTGTATGAATATCTATATTGGTTTGTCGGCGATTTCACAGTACTTTTTATTCTGACGATTCTGTTGATCGTTTTTTTACATAAAAGAAAACTCTCAGAGTTTGGTATTACGATTGGAGACTATAAGCTTGGCTTAAAAATCACGTCAATAGTTGTATTAATATTTATGCCGATTCTTTGGTTCGTCAGCTCACTTGAAGGTTTTATCTCAACTCAGCCGCACTTGCAGCTAGCAAAATCTTATTGGAACATTTTTCTCTATTATGAATTTGGAATGCTAATTTACATGATCGGCTGGGAATTTATTTGGCGCGGATATATGTTGTTCGGACTTGAAAAAAAATTTGGCTACTATGCTGTATTCATTCAAATGATCCCATTTGTGATTTTGCACTTCGGGAAACCTGAGCTTGAAACATTCGGTGCGATTTTTGGTGCAATCGGATTAGGAATTTTAGCATTGAAAACCCGTTCATTTATATATTGCGTTTTGATTCACTACTTTATTATGTTGTCAATCGACTTAATTTCTGTAATTAGACACAGAACCGAAGTCTACGGAATTAGTTTCGATTCATTTATTGAATTAATTAAAAGGATTTAATAATGAGACTTTGTATAAATATTGATCATGTTGCTACTCTTCGGCAGGCGAGGGGAGAATTTGAACCCGATCCTGTAACTGCAGCAATGATATGTGAACTTGCCGGTGCTGATGGAATTGTTTGTCATCTCAGAGAAGACAGAAGGCATGTTAATGACCGTGATGTTAGATTACTTCGCGATATGGTAAAAACAAAACTCGATCTTGAAATGTCCACCAATGAAGAAATTGTGAAAATCGCTTGCGAAATAGGTCCCGATCTTGCAACGTTAGTTCCAGAAAAACGTCAAGAACTCACAACTGAAGGTGGATTAGATGTTATTTCAAATTTCAAGAAGGTTAAAGAGACAATCGATGAACTTCACAAACATGAGGTCGAAGTCAGCTTGTTTATTGATCCAATTCCAGACCATATCCAAAGTGCCGCGGACTTAGGTGCGGATTTTATTGAAATCCATACAGGTGATTATGCAAACGCAATAAGCGAAGAAGAAGCAATAGAAGAGTTGGAAAGAATACGTCAAGCGGCAAAACTTGGACGAAAACTCGATTTAGGAGTTAATGCCGGTCATGGTTTGAACTATTTAAACATTATTCCTTTTCGTGAGATCAAAGAAATAGAAGAAGTAAGCATTGGACATGCAATAATCGCAAAAGCAGTTTTTGTCGGACTTGAGAATGCAGTCAGAGAAATGATCCGGTTGATAAAAGCTTAACTTTAAAAAATGACCACTGAGAGCACTGAGAACACAAAGCGAAAACTGCATGAGTTTTTGTGTTTTAAGTGAGGTTATTGTTTTGAAAGATTTTTTATGAAAATGATGGTGTTACACCAGTATACTTTTTGAATGCAGATAGAAATGTAGTTCGATTTGCAAAGCCAACTTCCTTCGCTATTCCTTCAAAGTTGTAGACCTCTGCATCATGTCTGCTCGAAATCAAGTGTATCGCTCTTCTAATCCTGAAGTTTATCACGTATATACTATAATGTACACTATGAAGATGATCGATCACCTTAGAAAGATAATTTCTATTTATTTCAAGTGACTCTGCAAGACTATCTAAACTCAAATTTGGATCAAGATAAAGCTGTTTCTTATTCATTATCTCTTCTAAGTGTGAGTCGCGAGCTCTCGCATCATCACCGGGTCAAAATGTTCATGACTGTGATCACTCGGCTGTAAACTTATATGTTGAGAGTCAAAAACGTCGGAAGCCATTTTAGATTCAATAGGGTGCTTATCCTTTTTAGATTTGGCTCCTAAAGAACTCATTTCTGATCGAACTAAATCAATATTTTTTTTGATTAACAGCTTGTGAGACTTGTTCAGTCTTGAATAAAAAAATAAAATTAAT
>VGVX01000098.1 GCA_016873845.1 Ignavibacteria bacterium | reverse complement strand
GTCGTAAGATGTTGTCTGTATGTCCTACATAGTATTTGTTTAACTTCTCACTGAAGATAATATAAGTATAAAACATAATGTGATTCGAGTTGATAAGTGGGCGCTGAGGGGTTCGAACCTTCGACCTCCGCCTTGTAAGGGCGGCGCTCTAGACCAGCTGAGCTAAGCGCCCATGCTCATTGAAGCAGTGCAAAGTTAAAAAAATTCAATCCGTTTTCAAAGACAGAAAGGATAATTTAATTTTCATATAATTCATATCTGATGTAACTTTGCACCAATAATTTAGAGGAATATATGAATTCAAATGTACAAGCTACAAAAAGATTAATCTCTCTCGACGTATTCCGCGGTATAACAATAGTCGGTATGATTTTAGTCAACAATCCTGGAACATGGAGCGATGTTTATCCAGCTCTTCGGCATGCAGCTTGGCATGGTTGGACTCCAACTGACTTCATCTTTCCATTTTTCTTATTCATCGTTGGAGTCTCGATGACGCTTTCATTCCAGAAAAGAATGGGGAAGGGAGATGATCGTAAAAAATTATTCATGCACGCATTTCAAAGGTCTTATATAATTTTTGGGCTCGGATTATTTCTTCATCTATTTCCATATTTCAATTTTACGACTGTTAGACTCCCCGGAGTCCTTCAGCGGATTGCGGTTGTATATTTACTCGCTTCCTTTATCTATCTATACTCGGATTTCAAATGGCAGGTCTATATTTCTTTGGCACTTTTACTTTTATATTGGGCAGCTATGGCTTTAATTCCTGTCCCGGGATATGGAATGAATAATCTTTCTACAGAAGGAAATCTTGCGGCATATATTGATAATACTTTATTACATGGTCATACTTGGAAAGCCACATGGGATCCCGAAGGAATATTGAGCACTTTTCCGGCAGTAGTAACAACCATGATAGGCATTTTCACCGGAAGATGGATCCAGAAAGAAAAATCGCATTTTGAAACTGTCTCAGGAATGTTTGTTGCAGGAAGTTTCCTATTAGTGGTTGGTGTAATATGGGATATGTGGTTCCCGATTAATAAATATATTTGGACAAGTTCCTATGTAATCTTTATGGGGGGAATGGCTTTACTGTTTCTTGGAGTTTGTTTCTATCTAATCGAGATTAAAAACATTAAGTGGTGGACGCAGCCATTCTTAGTTTATGGAATGAATGCAATTGCATCGTTCTTCCTTTCAAGTTTAGTCGCAAAGTTGATGGGCATAATAAAATTTACTGGAGCTGATGGAAACGAAATCTCACTGAAAGGTTATATTTTTGCAAATATTTTTTCAGGAATATCTACGCCTATTAATTCATCCTTATTTTTTGCATTATCATATATTCTTCTTTGGTATCTTTTGATGCTTATTCTTTACAAGAAAAAAATATTTATTAAAGTGTAATTAATTATTTAAACAAAAAAGGGCTGCCAAATGGCAGCCCTTTTTACAATGATGTTCACGAATCTTATTTAAGCAGCATTGCTTTAATAGTCTTCGTAAATTTCGGGGTTTCTAATCTCACAAAGTAAATTCCACTTGCAAGATCAGCACCGTTCAATTCAACAGCATAATATCCAGGTTCTTGTTCGTTTTGTACAAGAACTTTCACTCTTTCGCCAACAGCATTATAAACCACCAGCTTAACTTCAACTTGTTCAGCTAATGCATAGCGGATCAACGTTGTCGGATTGAATGGGTTCGGATAGTTCTGCATCAATTGGAATTGAGTCGGAACTGTTGTCCCTTCAATCGTTATCGAACTGATAGCTGGATTTGTGATGGTAATTGGCTGCCCATCCTTTACAACTATATTCAATAAGCTTCCATTGTAAGCATCCTTAATTCTGTAGAATCCTTTTTCACTATTACGCAAGGTGATAGAAACCGGATAAACCGCAGAATTCAGGTCGATCCTCTGAGCAATTCCATCAGATTCAACATATCGTTGAGTTTGGAATCTTGCATCAAATATTCCGATTGGTGGAACTGGTGGTAATTCAAATTTATTTTCATCGACCTTATTTGCCATATACAGATTCATTTCTCTTCCAAATGCATCTGCAATGTTGATGACCTTCCAGCTTGGTTCGATAGTCTCAACAAACATATCTTGCTCAGGTGCATCTTTAGCAGTAGTAAGAGAAACAGTCATCGTTCCGGCACCAGAAGTTTTTACCCAATATCCTCTTCCTCTGTCAAGAACTGTTGAGGCATAATACGCACCGCTGTAGCCAAAGAATGATGAGCTTACAAGTCCTGGAGGATTGGTGGTAACGTTTGTAGTCGGAACGTTGGCATTAAGTCCACCAATTAAATTCCATCCAGTACTAACGTCAAATGTTTTAGAAGTTGATGTAGTACCAAGAATAGTATGAGTTTTCGCACTATCAAATTTTAACCAATAGCCTTTTCCCATCGCAAGAGTATCCTGCGTAACATAACCTGATCCCGGCTGATACCAGAATGCATTCGAAGTTGCAGTTGGGAATAGGGAAGTTTTAGACATATTTTCAGCAGTTAGAGGTACTGCGATGATATTCCATAGTCTGCTAAGTGTGAAAGTTGCAGTATCAGGCACCACAACACCTGGTCTGATTCCAGCGAATTCATCAGCACCGATATCAGGTGTAGTTGAATTTCTTACTTGACCATCGATATCAGTAGTTATCCATGCTATTGGTGTTCCGCCGGATTCGAGGAATGTAGTTGTACCATTTGGAATATGGAAATTGGTTGAGGAAGTAAATACAGGATTCTCGACGAATGATAAAGCATCTTGCTGTGAAGCAGCTTGCCAGTTTGCTAAAGTTTTGTTTGCACTTTTCCAGTATCCGATATTTGCGTTTGCGGTATCGGCTACATAGTAGGCATTATTATTAAAATCGATAATTCCTGTTGTGTCTCCCATCAAAATACAGTATGCAATGGCAGAACCAGATTTATTATTGACAAATATGTTATTCTTAACATATTTGTTCCAAGTACCGGCTAATCTGATCGCAGTCATTCTTCCTGTTGCAGTTTTGGTCAAACTGTTGAGTACAATAGTATTATGATAAATATTTGCTGTTCCAGTTGCTAAGTCTTGGAATGAAATCATATCAATACTAGCAGTAGCGCCGGTGCCTGTATGATCAACATCTCCGCCAATGAAATTGTTGTAAATGTTTAATACTGTTCCAGTTTGTCCAGTTAAGGTACCGAATCCATAAATGCCTTGAGTACCAGTAGAAGCCATTTTCAAGGTTTGAATTTTATTGTTAAATATATTGAACGTACCGCCATATGTGTTGAATAAAATTCCCCACAAAACATTAGCGTCAGGAGGAGCAATATTTGTAATTAATTCATTGCCGCTGATTTCAGATGTTGTTCCAGTTTTACCTCCATAGTAGAAATAAACAGTTCGCATTCTTCCATATAAGAGGTTATTACGGATGTATATTTTAGAAGCATAGAGAGTGCCAGTTGAATACCCGGTGATTGATACAGCGTAATTTGGATTTTGAATTCCGTCTCCGATTTTACAATTTTGGATGATCACAGAATCTGCGACTCCGCCTATTAATCCATTAGCATAAATTCCTCTGGATGAGGTCGAGGAAGCTGGAGTTGCTGTATACGATATATTAAGATTTTTAATTGTGATGTTATCAGTATTCTCATATAGTTGAATTACAATTCTTCCATTAACTGAGTCAGCCATTGCAAAGGTCATGTCTCTTGATGTACCACTTGCAGTATTTGAGCCATCGATTGTTATGAATCCTGATGAATCAATTGTGAATCCAGAATAAGCAGCTTCTCCCGATGTTGAACAACCAGTAAATGTAACTGTTGGAGTTTTACCTGTATTCGGTTTTATGATCAAATTGTTAGCAGCAGATAGATCTGGTCGATATATTCTCACATTGGCGCCAGTTTCATTCAGATTAGCATCGATTAAAAATCTCACTGTACCAGTCAGTCCGGCTTTATTCAACGAATCAATTGCTGCTGCCAAAGATGGGAAACCTTTAGGGTTAGCACCTTTAGGAATAATGTAATCGCCTGATAATTCTGGTGCTGAATACGGTATAGTCACAGACCTCATAATCCAGGCTCTTTCTGTCGTGATTACAAGTGGAGTCCAAGTAGTAGTGTCTGGATTCCCTTCATAGAAACTCCTGCCGGCTGTGAATCCCGTGTTTTGAACAGCACCTGGATATTGAATACCTAATGGGGCTTTAATTGTAATCCAATAATCGGAACCAGCAGTAATGATTGGAGCATTACTATCAAACGCAAAGTGAATATACGCACCGGTATTTCCAGTTGGGAAATAAACAGGTGTGTTAAAATGTTTCTCGTAAAGAACTGCGCCAGGTGCGGTTGTGGTGCCGCCAGCAGCTCTGACCTGAACGCTGAAATTACCGGTTGAAACAGTTTCTGTTCGATAAATAAAATCAACACCAGCGAGCCTGACAGTTGAGTCCGCAGTAAATCTTACTCCTGCTTTCATTGGTTTTGTTGTATCACCCCAGCCAACATAGGTATCAACAGTATTATCGCCTCTGTCATAGATTTTTCTGGAGAATACATCTGGATACACACGCATACGGAACTGTTTTGAATTATTTCCAGCGACTTCATCCCCAGTGACCACTATCGCTCCATTTGTAAAGAAAGTTCCTCGCACCGTTGGTGTGAATGTAAGCACTGCGGTATCTTTACCTGCTGGACTTACACTTGGGCCATTGTATGGTGTTTGCGATACACCATCAACATCCCAATTCAAATTGTACGTCGCGGCATTCAATCCAAGATTTGAAATCTGTGCTTTAACGGTAATGTTTGAAAGTAAATTATTTAACAGAGAATTTTTACTGTCTACTATTGTACCAGTTAAATTTGCATCAGAAGCTTTAGTGCCTGATAGACCGGCCGCCAAGGTTGCAATATCCTCACCATTCTTAGAAGTTTTATTACTTAACGATACTGTATAGTCCGTGAAATGCTCATTTATTCGAGGTGTCGGTAAGCCGGTAAATTGATACAATTGAGTTAATGCTAAATCAATTGCCGGTTTTTTGATGATTTCTATATTATCTAAATACCAATAATCGAATTGAAAATGATTGCCATCCAATACCCAGGCGATATAAGTCGTGGTACCTAAATTATTGGTTACATCAAATGAAACATCAGCTGGTCCAACATTTCCTCCACCAGAAGCACCACCCCAGGTTTCATCTGTCCAAGTCACACCATCAACACTTGACTGTACTTTGTAATTAATACCTGCAGCATAATCATCAAAGAAGTGTTTGAAATTAACTGTTAGGGCAGTTACACCAGTTGTATTTAACGCTGGCGTAATTAATCTTGTTAATCCTGTACCATTAACATATGTACCTTTAAACTCATTGGCTGTCCCGCCAGCATTATTGGTTGCAGAGACAGTCCAGCGTGTACCTGTCAGTGTGGATGTTTGTGACCAACAGCTTGGGAACGTTGCACCATTAACAGATTCACTGAATGGGAGTGTGTAAACTGGGCAGGGAGTTGTTGCTGTTGCAGTAACTCCAGGTGAATAACTTGTGCCGTTATATGAAAATAATTTATAATAATACTGTGTTATAGGCGTTAATCCAGCATGACTTTGAGGAGAGACTGTACCATTATAAAGTAATTTACCTCCTGCGAGTGAATCTCCAACTGCTGGAGGTGCACCAGTAGGCGTAGTAAATGTTCCTGTATTATTCCACACAACTATAACACTGTCATTATTGACATTAGCTGTGAAAGCAATGTTAATTTGTGTTGCATTTATTGCCGTTGCAGAAACACCTGTAGGATCGACGACGGACGGTGGAATATAAGTGTATTCATCAGCACCGATGTCTGGGGTTGTAAGACTTCTGGTGTTACCATCAAAGTCCTCTGTTATTCCGGCAATTGGAGTACCTGCATTATTTACTGGTGAAGTTGCAGTAGTTAAAATATGCAGATCAGTATCGCTTACAAATTTTGGATCACCGGCAACGCTGTTTGAATCTTGGAGTGTTGCTGCCTGCCAATCTGCAAGCGTCAGTTTTTCACTACCTAAAAAGCCGAGCTTACCATAAGTTCCAAAGCCATAATAATCGTTAAAGTTAATGGTTCCAAAAGTTACTCCAGTTACACCATATACGGCATAGGAACTTGATCCTGCTAATCCTTCAATTCCATTACTAAAAATGTTATCTCTGATATCCATGCCCGTAGCTGTGCTGGAGATTATTAGTAATGCTGCTGAAAGTGTTCCGACAGTACCTGAGGCGAACTGTGAACCATATAGGTGAACACTGTTATAGTATAATTTGTGTCCTGTACCACCAGTAATTCTAATACCAAATGGATTATAAGTTGTGCTTGAAGTACTATAATTGATCGTATTAATCCCATATATCATATTATTAGAAATTACGATGTTGGATACATTTG
>VGVX01000097.1 GCA_016873845.1 Ignavibacteria bacterium | reverse complement strand
ATATTGGATTCGTATTTCAGGCGTTTAATTTAATTCCAGTATTCACAGCAAAAGAAAATGTGGAATTTATCATGCTGCTTCAAAAAGTGCCGAAGGATGAAAGAGAAAGAAGAGCAATTGAACTTCTTGAATCAGTTGGATTGAAAGAACGTGCCGAAAATCGTCCTTCAGAATTATCAGGCGGACAGCAGCAGCGTGTTGCAGTAGCACGTGCATTAGCATCAAAGCCATCATTTGTTTTAGCAGATGAACCGACAGCGAATTTAGATTCTGAAACTGCTGAATCGCTTCTCGATCTAATGGAACAATTAAATCATGAATACCAAATGACTTTTGTTTTTTCAACTCACGATGCAAAGGTAATAAAAAGAGCTCGTCGTGTTGTTACTCTGGAAGATGGAAAAATCAAATCAGACATATATCAGAATGAAAAATCTCAGATCAATTCTTAATGGTTTTCTTCTTCTAATAATCTTTTCATTTAATTCATTTGCCCAGCTTTCTTCATTTGAATTGAATGGTTATGCGAAATATCTTTTTAGTTCCGTAAAAATTCCATATTTCTCTGAAAGATTTTCCGATCATTTAATTCACACCAGAATAAACACGAGATGGTATCCGGTTGAGTCTATAAGTGCCGCGTTGGAGGCTAGAATGAGAGGATTTTACGGGGAAACTGTAGAAAATTTTCCGAACTATATAGATCAAATAAAATCGAAACATGATTTTGTTCAGTTAGATTACGTCGCCTGGAATAAAAATAAATCCATCGGTTATGTTGAGATTGATCGAATTTGGTTAGACTGGCAATTCAAAAATTTTCAAACAACTATTGGAAGACAACGGATTGCTTGGGGAACAAGCTGGGTGTGGAACATTACAGATCTTTTTAATCCGCTTTCAATTTTGGATTTCGATTATGAAGAACGGCCGGGAGTTGATGCAATCCGATTGCAATATTATACAGGCGCTGTTTCAAAAATTGAAGCTGCTTTTACACGAGGTAAAACTCGAGGAAAATCAATTGCCGCAGTTCACGCAGTAATGAACAAATGGAATTACGATTTTCATCTGCTTGGCGGAGTAAAAAATAATCGCTGGATTCTTGGCGGAGCATGGTCGGGCGATATTTCAGGTGCGGGTTTTCGAGGAGAAATAGTCGCTTCAGCGGCACCACAAAAATCTGCAACTTCAATTAATAAAATTCCAAGAATTCTTGGAGAATCTCTTTTCGATTATGATAAACCAGTTTTTAGTTTAGTTCTTTCTGGAGATTATACTTTTGAAAATTCATTCTACATTCACACAGAAGTGCTATTCAATAGCAATGGAAAAGCAAGAAATGCAGCTATACATCAATTTGAAGCCGCAGAACTTGGGATGCTTTCGCCTTCTCGCTTGTCAATGTTTCATGAATTTTCGTACAATTTCACACCTTTAATTCGCGGATCAATTTTTGGCTTATTCAATCCGAACGATAAATCTTTCGTTGCAGTTCCGTCGCTGAATTGGTCAATTTTAGAAAATTTTGATCTGATGCTGATCGCTCTGCTGTTTGATGGTAAGCCCCTGAGCGAATTTGGGGGATTTGGTAAAATGTTTTTTATTAGAACTAAATATTCGTTTTAGAAATCGATATTTATCTGTTACGATTTCAATAGATTTTTTTTGTCTGATTAACTATTATTACGCACATTTTTTAAGATAATCCTAATCTAAGTCAACGGGATTAACGTAATTTTAACAGGAAATAAATCAGAGGTACAAAATGAAAAAAGTTAAAACGCTTTTTTTATTGATGCTCTTTTTCTTTAGTGCGGCTCGGCTTTCAGCTCTAACTGTGGAATATGTTGGTATTGATCGGCTCGCAAAAGAATCGAGTATAATAGTATATGGTAAAGTATTATCTTCTTACTCAGTATGGGAAGGACATTCCATCTATACCTATACGACTTTATCTGTAAAAGAAATGATCAAAGGAGAAACCGCATCGAAGAAAGTTGTTGTTAAACAGTTGGGCGGTACTGTTGGGCATATTTCGCAAGCTGTGGATGGAACTCCAAAACTTCAATCCGGAAATAATGTTGTTTTGTTTTTAAGATATTGGAAAGGGGCATATTGGATTCACTCTATCGTGCTTGGGCATTTCAATGTGATTGAAGAAAAAGGATTGAATTATGCTTTTAACAATCTCAATAATGTTGGGTTAGTTGATCCTGTTACCAAAAAAATTATCGAAGATGAAAATAGAATTGAAAATCGATTCGAATTAAATACTTTCATCTCCTCAATAAAAAACTCTGCTAAGAATTAGGAGGGGATTAAGATGAAATTAAAAATTATTTATTCAAGTCTACTAGCAGTGGTGTTTATGGGAATTGTTGGATTTTGTCTCATTACGAATTCATCTGGAAATTACAGAATGTACTTTGCTCACAATATCCCATTCACTTATCGCATGCATAGTTCGACTCCGACAGAATTTAACCCGACTATTGAAGCATCAGCTCAATCATGGAATGATCTTGAGGGATGTTACTTCGTTTTTCAGCGGGGAGCAAATACTGATGTCTCTTATGTTACGAACGACGGGATCAATGTTGTATTCTTCGATTTAGCGGGAAGCAATTTCAGCGATCCAAATGTGATCGCATTCTCATCGACATTTACTACAACTTCAGGAGGTTATCAAGCAACAGGTTCGGACCTAATCTGGAATGGGAGGGATTTTACTCCCGGTATTAATGGCGAATCAAATAAGATGGATTTAAAATCAGTCCTCACTCACGAATTTGGTCATCACATGGGGATCAACCATGCTGGACAGCCGCCGAGTCCTTCATCCGGTTCAAATGGATGCGGACCATTGAACAATCAGGCAGTGATGTGGTACGCAGTAAGCCGAGGAGATACTTCTCGCAGACATTTAAAAATAGACGATCAATTAGGTGCGATTTCAATTTATCCATCTTGGGTATTGCAAGGAACAATTCGCGATGCATCGACAAACCTTCCGCTTCAAGGTTCATTTTTGAAATTAGATGGAACTTGGGGATCAACGATTGGCTCTGTTCTTAGTCCATATTCAAATCGATGGAGTAGACCCGGTTGGCCTTATCAAAATATTCCGATTGATTCAACAGGATATTATGAAACTGCTGTGTTGAACAGAACATTTAATGTCACTGCTCAAAAATTCGGTTATTTTCCTCAAACGCAAGCGATAAGTTTCAATCCTGCCGGAGGAATTGGAAATACAGAAGTGATAGTCTACGATGCATCATTAAGTAAAAAACCGAATGTTTCTTTTACCGGGACTTTGATGGATGCTGTAACATTTAATGGAATATCTGCACGAATGAAAATAAATTGGGTGGGGGATACAACTTCACTCGGAAATGTTACTACCGGATTAGACGGCTATTATTCGTTTAATATTCCTGGCGATGAATATTATAAAATAAAAATAGATCTTGATCCGCCGTATAGAAGATTTATAACACTTGACAGTGTTTATCTTGATTTGACTGGCAAGTTACTTGACATTTCAACGACTCCAGTCTCAGTATTTCTTGTATTGAATGACACGCTAAAAACTATTCAAGATAAGCATATCAAATCGCTTGAAAATTCTGAAATTCCTTTTGCTGTTTGGGATGTGGCTGCTAAAGGATACATACCATCAAGTTCTTTATTTAGTACATTTACAAGTCCATTGACACTCGTGTGGGTGGCAGGAGGAGAAGCAACATCTGGGCTCCCGGATCTCGACAGAACAACTTTGATCGATCATCTCAATACTGGCGGAAGAGTTATTCTCACAGGGAAAAATATGGCAGAATACACAGATACGGCAGAAGTTCTTCTTTCTCAATATGCTGGAATTAAATTCAATTCGAACAATTCATCATTCAGCGGGAGAGGATTTAACGGAGATTTAATTGGTGATGGCTTGAGCTTACCGATGGCAGGCCCAGGAAAAGATCAACTTGAATTTTCTTGGGCAGCAAAAGGTCAGATGTTTAAAGTATTTCACTACGGAACCGGAACGGCTGATACTGTCAGAATCGGTGCGGTTCGGTCTGAGCATCCAACAACAAAATGGAAAATGGTTTTCTTTGGAATTGGTTTGGAAATGCTGAGTGATGCCAACCGCGATACAATACTTGCCCGCTCACTAAGATATACGCTCGATCCGAATGTATCAACAAGTGTCGGAGATGGCTATTCGTTGAGTACTATTCCGATGAAATATTCACTTTTCCAAAATTATCCAAATCCGTTTAATCCGGAAACGGTGATCAAGTTCGCTGTTCCAGAACAGTCGCACGTGGTGATTAAAGTTTATGATATGTTAGGAAAGGAAGTTAGAGCGTTGGTGAATGATGGAAAAGAAGCAGGCTATTTTGATGTGCGTTGGAATGGGAAAGATAATAAAGGATTGAAAGTTTCTTCCGGGACTTACATCTATAGAATTACAGCGAAAAGTAATAAGTCCGGAAAAGAATTTACTGAAAGTAAAAAATTAGTTTTATTAAAATAAATTTCTATCGTAGAGACGCATGCCAATGCGTCTCTGCAGATTAAAGTACTAAAGGAGTTCAATGCAAAAAGGTAAAATTGTTTTTGGTGTGTTCGTAGTTTTTATGTTGTTCGTTGTTTATAAATTATTTTTTACAACAAGCACAGAGCTTACGGATTTCTCAACTCTGGATCCAAACGATAATAAAAATATTGAAGTACGTGCTCAGCTTGCAAAAGATCAACCAATACAAGTTGATGCAAACGGTTCGAATTTTTTTATTAAGGATAGAAATAACAAACTCTACAAAGTTCAAGGTCCGGGAGAAGTGCCTGAATATTTTCATGATGCGAATATCGTTGTTATGCGAGGGCATTTGCACCACGATTATTTTCACGCTTCATCTATCGTTAGTATAGAGATGTAGAATAATTAGTCCGGTCTGTGCAGCAAAGTGTATTCTTGAAGGAAGTCCAGGCAGTCAATGGTTTGATATAGTTATAATATTAAATTATATTTTAACTGGATTTATATTTATTTATCAATGTTCAATTATAAAAAATCGTATTTTAATTTTATTGAGAAATTAAAGATTCAGACCATCAAGTTTTACGACGATCGATTGGTGAGCATTATTTTGTTCGGGTCTGTTGGTCGTGACAAATTTCATCCTGAATCAGATGTAGATATTTTAATAATACTTGAAGATGTTCCTATTGGGAGATATAATAGATTTTTTGAGTTTTATGAGAATGTTTATTTGAACACTGAAGACGACCGCATTGACCTAATTAAGAAAGGTATGAATTTGCAAGTATCTCCGGTCATTAAAACGAAGGAAGAAGCTAAATATGGAAGTCCTTTATTCATTGAAATGGTTGATGGTTGTAAAATTTTATATGACAGGGATGATTTTTTCAAAGATGTTCTTAATAATTTAGAAGCAAAAATGAAAAAATATGGAAGCAAGAAAATTGAATTTAAGGGAGGATACTTTTGGAGGTTAAAGTCTGATTACACTTGGGGAGATGAGATCAAATTATGACCAACAACGAGCTTAGCTTAAGTTATATCTCGAAAGCAACTAAGAGATTGAAGATTTTAACTGTATTAAAAGATGAATCGGCTTTTTCAGATGTCGTCAGAGAAGCTCAAGAGATAGTTGAATTGGTTCAAAAAGCCATATTGAGAAAGATCGGTATCGATCCACCTAAATGGCATGATGTTGGTGAAATTATTAAAGCAAATTTTGAAAGTATACCAAAAGAATATCACAATAGAATTTTAGATTTAATCCCAAATGCAAAATGGTTAAGAGGAGAAAGAGAACTCTCATTTTATGGTGATATAGATTTTATCCCAACTGAAGAGTACACAATTAACGATGCAGAAATAGCAATTCAATCAGCAAACGATTGGGTAACTATTGGAACGATTTTATGTAAGGATTAAATTCAAATTCAACATTCTACTCTTTGCACATCTCGACAAGCCCAGTACGAATTGATGATTGACGATTGATGATTTAGTTTATATTCATTCGATAATTAACAATCGACAATACATAGATTGATGATATTCCGCACTTCGCATTCTACATTCCGCATTTCCTTAATATCCCACAGAATTTCTATATATCCACTCTGCATGTATCTCATTGATGATTCTGAATTCATCAGAGTCAATCTTTTCAGTGCTCTTGAAAATGTTCTCAGCATCATCGAGTTGTTCTGCACGCAGAGCTTTACTTGCAGAAAGTACGGCGAGTTTTTTCACTGTAATCGTATCTCCATTTTCTTTATCGACGTATCCTTCTACGAAATATGGTCCCATTGAAATAGTAAGCGGCGCATATTTCTCATATTCTTTCGGAAAGATAACAGCTTCAAACGTTCCGGTTAAGTCTTCAAGCGAGAGGAATTTCATAATGTCTCCTTTTCGAGTGCGTATTCGTTTTGACGTCATCAGCCAGCCGATTGCACGCACACGCCTTCCTTTACTTTGTCGCA
>VGVX01000096.1 GCA_016873845.1 Ignavibacteria bacterium | reverse complement strand
AAAAATTTCCTTTCTCCCTGAACACAACCTCAAGTCGGATGGATCCAGGTAAGTTTTTACATTAAACAAATTTAAGAAATTCCATTTCCTTCTGAAGCAGAACATTATGTTAATGTAGAAAACAATCTTTCTATGGCGACTAACCTTTACAATCAATTACAGACTCAATTTCCTAATGACCCTCTACTAGTAGATGCTTTGATACTTTTGGGGGATGATCCATCAACAATGCTTGCTAAAGTTAAAATAAACCAAAGACAAAACTTGCATAAGAAAAATGAAGTCCAAAAATCAGATGTTGATAATTTAATTGTGAAAGATTTTTCATTAGAGCAGAATTACCCGAACCCATTTAATCCAGTTACTATAATTCAATATCAAATACCTGTAGCTGGTAATGTTAAACTTAAAATTTTCGATATACTTGGCAGAGAGGTTACAGAATTAATAAACCAAGAACAGACGGAAGGAGTATATAGGATAATTTTCGATATAGACTCACATAAAAAACTTTCATCGGGTGTTTATTATTATGTGATAGAAGTCAAAGGCTCCGATGGAAGGAATTACAGAAATGTTAAAAAAATGACAATACTCAAGTGAATCTTATTATAAAATTATTTTTAATTATTTTTTGGTTGGACATTAATAATACTCTAGCAGAAGAACCAGAAAAAGTTAAACAACTTTTAATTGAGAACAAAGATTTCATTTATTCTTCGGCAGTATTGTTCAATGTCCAGCCAAGATTAATTGCATCAATTATCTATGTTGAAAGAACATTAAATGTCAATTGGATGGAGGGACAATTAGATTTACTCTTGGCAAAGGCAGGCTATAGCAGTTCAATTGGTTTAGGCCAAATAAAAATTCATACTGCCGAATGGATTGAAAAAAAATTACATGATTCCACAAGCAAGTATTATCTTGGAGATGTTTATAAAAGTTATATACCGAAAAGTAAAAGTAGAGACGAAATTATTGAGAGACTTGATGGCCCCGAGTGGAACACAAAATATGTTGCAGGATATATTGCAATGTTTTGCCATCGCTGGCTGAATGACGGTTTTGATATCTCAGCCAGACCAGATATAATTGGGACATTATACTCTTTAGGCCCATATCGTGTAAGTGATGGTTCCGAAAGAAAACCGCATGTTAATCCAAAAGCAAATTACTTCGGAGAGGAAACAGTAAAATTTTACTATTCTGACCAGTTAAGCTTTTTATTTCCAAGGGTAACAGACTAAACCTTTATCTCAAAAAGATGATGTTTGTTGCGTCGCGCACTTCTTATACTACCTATTCAGATGAAAAAAATTCTGAAATGCTTGTAGTGGCGGAACGGCGATTTAATTTCTTTCTCTCCTCGTAAACTGATATATTAAACAAAAATCAAAAGGTACTATAATGATTGAACTACTTCGCGATATGTATCATCACCAAGCCTGGGCAGATGCGGAAATGTGGAAAGCATTAGAATCCCATCCGGGCGCACTTGAAAATGAAGCAATCCGAAAATGTCTTCACCACATACATTTAACACAGCATGCTTTTCTTTCTATCGTAAGCGGAAAGGAGCTTGTTAGAAAACGTCTCGAGGATTTCTCCAATATGAACGAATTGAAAGAATACGCTAAGGCAAATCACACTCAAGCTTTGGCATTTATTCAAGACTGCACCGAATCAAAACTTGCCGAGGTCGTTAGAATTCCGTGGTTGAGGAATCCACAATTAAGTCTTCCGATTTATCAAGCGCTTTTGCAAGCCGCAATGCACAGCCATTATCATCGAGGACAAAATGCAACTCGGCTGAGAGAACTCGGAGGAAATCCGCCTCTTACTGACATTATCGCTTGGTATCGGAAAGAAAAGCCAAAAGCAGTATGGGAGTAGAAAACAATCTGTACTTGGGTACTCGTAAGCGGAAACAATTCTTGTTAAAAATTGTCTTGATGATTAGCCCTTGAAAATCAAATTTGCTTAAAACAATTAAATGGAGTTTTGAACCATGAAAAAAGTATCAGAGAAACTTGAACTTAAAAGGGAGCTTGATCGACTCTTCAAAAGTATGGATTTTGTCAGTGAAAAGTTTTCAGAAGATAAAAAGATAAGTAAAAGAGACCACCAACTTTATTGGAATATTTATCAACAACTCGGAGTCGCGTGGGAGTTTCTTGGACTACAGTGCAGACATTGGGATGGCTACAAAAAAATAAAAGATAAAAAAGAAGCTTGTAGAATTTGCGGCAAAATTAAATCGACCGATGAACATTATTATTTGTTACCGAAAACAGGGCTGAAGAAAATTGGTAAAAAATCAATGCCTAATTCGAAGAAAACTTTCAAAAATAAATCGCAAGCTAAAATTGTGAGTGACACAATTGAATTTCATGGTGCGGTCATTAATGCAGATGTTCATAATTCTTACAAATCACGAATGCTGAATCACACATTTAATATTGCCGCCGAGAGAATCATAACCGTAAAAGAAAGAGGCATTGAATGCAGTATTGACCAGCATCTTATTCATCTTAAATTAAACACCTCAAATAAAATGATCGGCAAGAAAAAATACGGCAACTTTCCCTGGGAATTAAAAAGACAAAATTTGAAAAACTTCCCGGTAATTTTTGAATTCGATGAAAAATATAAAATGCTTGGATTGACAATCCTGACCTAATAACTCAAAAGTTATAATAATTGATCAATCGATTGAATCTTAGCAATTCAGTAAGTATGTATTCGACTTTTAACCTTATTAGCTTATTTTCGGCGAATGATGGAGCATTAGCAGTTAGTAATTTATTATGAATCCTAAAAACTCAATCTATTTCAAAACCCGCAAAGAGTGGCGGGCGTGGCTCAAGAAGCACCATAACAAGGAGAAAGAGGTCTGGCTCATCTATTATAAAAGGCATACCGGTAAACCAAGAATTCCATACGACGATGCTGTGGAAGAAGCGCTTTGCTTTGGCTGGATCGATACAACAGTAAAGTGGATAGACGATGAAAAGTTTATGCAGAAGTTTACTACGCGTAATAAAAATAGTATCTGGTCAAAGCTCAATAAAGAACGAGCAGAAAAGATGATTAAAGAAAAGAAGATGACCAAAGCCGGTCTAGAAAAAATTAAAGAAGCAAAAAAGAACAGCAAATGGGCAGAAGCATACTCAGCACAAAAAGAACTTCCTCTCCCCTCTGATTTGAAAATTGCTCTTATGAAGGACAAAACTGCTTGGACAAATTTCAAGAGCTTCGCAAGTTCCTATCAGAATATTTATATCGGATGGATAATGAACGCAAAAAGAGAAGCGACTCGAAAGAGAAGAATAAAAGTAGTTGTACAAAGAGCAGCATCAAACCAAAAACCGGGTATGATGTAGAATTGTTTCTTACTCCAAAAAAATCTAATATAAGATACACATCATATACTTCTTACGAACTTATAGACTAACAGAGAACAAAATGTTAAATTTGAGCAATGAGACAAGCAGCAGAAATATTCCTTACTGAACGACAAAGACTTTACGACCGATTTGCAGACAGGTTGGAGACTGCCTATAATTTAAGCCGGAAAATAGTAAGCTTTCAAGCTAATAAAGATAAGCCAGTTTATCGCTGGTTCAAATACAAAGAAGGTTTTTCATCCAGTCTTGTAAAATACTTCCTGACAGAATATTCTTCACAGCCTGGACGAGTATTAGATCCATTTGCTGGAGTCGGGACAACGCTTTTCGCTGCACAAGAACTCGGCTGGAAATCGTATGGAATTGAGCTTTTGCCCATTGGTGATTTCGTTATGCAGGCGAGAGAATCACTGAACGGCATCGACACGGAGCAATTAATAAAAACTGTAAAAAATATTTGGACCGAACTTGTCAAAGTCGACCTCTACGATCATCATATAAAACACATTTCAATTACCAAAGATGCTTTTCCTGACGAGACAGAAAAATATCTTAACAAGTACTTGACCTACTGCTCAAAAATTAAAGAAAAAAAAATCCAAGCCGTTTTACGCCTTGCCGCTTTTACAGTTTTGGAAGAAATCAGCTTCACTCGAAAAGACGGACAATATTTGCGTTGGGATTATCGTTCAAAAAGAGAACTTTCCGGAAAGCCCTTTGACAAAGGTGAAATATTAACTTTTGAAGACGCATTAAAACATAAGTTACATCAAATAATCACAGACGTATCATCGAATACGTCAGAATCTCTTTTTAACCAATTTGAAAGCAACGGACACAAACAACATCCTGTTAAAATCATTCAGGGTTCGTGTCTTGAAGAATTGCCAAAACTTGAAAATGATTTTTTTGATTTTATCGTTACTTCACCACCTTACTGCAACCGATACGACTACACAAGAACTTATGCATTGGAGCTGGTTTATCTTGGTTATAACAATGAACAAGTTCGTAATCTTCGTCAATCAATGCTTTCTTGCACCGTTGAAAACAAAGAAAAAATTGATCAACTATATCAATTTTATGCTTCTATCGGCAGACCTGAAACCTTTGACCAGGTTATGAAAGTTTACAACGATTCAGATGCAATGACTGAAGTCAATAAAGTTCTTGACGTGTTGAATAAATTGCAGAAGTTGAATAATAACAATATTCCGAGAATGGTAAGAAACTATTTTCTGGAATTGTGTTTTGTTGTTTGCGAAATGGCGCGAGTTACCAAAAACGGCGGGTATTGTGTTATGGTAAACGACAATGTTCGTTACGGCGGTGAAGAAATCCCGGCCGATTTAATTTTATCTGAGTTTGCAGAAGACTTTGGATACAATATCAATAAAATATTTGTTTTGCCTAAAGGCAAAGGAAACAGCAGTCAGCAAATGGGCAACTATGGGCGAACCGAAGTCCGCAAATGTGTTTACTTATGGCAAAAAAGATAAAATTCAGTGTAGCAATACAAAGTGCGGAAGATTTAGTTACTTCCAGAGAAAAAACCAGAGCAGGCTTTATTGCACTTGCATTAGAGAAAAACTATTTAGCAGTTCCTTACGTTGAAGAAGCGAAAGCACTCAAATCCTTGGCAAAGAATGTGAAAAGCCCTGAAGACCTTTTATATATCCAAGATCTTAGAGTAGGCTTACTTACGGCTGCAGGACTTTCTGAGAAATCATTGAATCATTTAACTGATGATGATAAGACACTTGCAATCAAAGGACTGATTAAAGAATTTCTTGAACCGGCAGGCGAAAATTTCATTGATGAACTTGTATATCGTTACCTTTTAACAAAAGGTGATGCTTTAGGAGGTAAAGCAAGAAACTTAGCCGGAACATTGGGAGAAAGGAAATTTCTTCGTTCGTTGCTATCTGTGTTCAATCTTTATGGAATTGATTATCAATGGAGAGATGCTGATACAAACTTATGGCTGACGCGGCCACCCGATGACACAGGAATTGAAAATCGCATAAAAGGATTATGCTGGGGTGAAAGCAAAAAGAAAAGACTCTTACTAATGAACATAAGCGTTCCTGTAGTCAAAAAAAATGTTGATATCTCAATTCTATATGGAACAGTTGACGATTTAAAGAAGGAAAAGCGATCCATTGTTCGCAATCCAGAAAAGTATATTGCTCTTGGTGAGTTAAAAGGTGGAATTGATCCTGCAGGCGCAGATGAGCATTGGAAAACTGCAAATTCGGCTCTCAGTAGAATAAGAAGAAGTTTTGAGAAAAAGAGACTGAAGCCAAAAACATTTTTCATAGGGGCGGCTATTGAGAATAGTATGGCCGTTGAAATTTTCAAACAACTGCAAAAGAGAACCCTTGGTAATGCAGCGAATCTGACTAACGATGAACAATTGACTGTGATCTGTAATTGGATTGCACATCTGTAAAAAATCAATTTAGCCGCTATATCATACCACTAATTCACAATTAAGACTTATATTAACATGAACAAACTCATTAAATACTTCTTACTCTCACTCGGGTTGATTTTTATGGGGATTGGCTTAATCGGCGTGCTCGTTCCGGGTTTACCGACTACAATCTTTATGATCCTCGCCGCATATTGTTTTCTGCGAAGTTCCGAGCGGCTGTATAATTGGGTGACCAGCAATAAAGTCTTTGGCGCGCGGGTGAATCATTTTTTAGAAACGCGAACAATTCCGCTTAAGGGGAAAATCCACTGTCTTGTGGCGATGTGGATAATGGCAGGAATTTCAATTTTCATTTTAAGTGCGGATGTGTGGATAAAAGGAATAATACTTTTGTTCATCATCATTGGAACAATTGTCGTACTCTCCTTCCCCACTGCTCAGAATACTAATAAAGATAAATGAGTAAAACATTGACAAAACATTCCTCTGCTGTCACGGACCATTCCGTGACAGCAACGTTAATGTTGACAAAGCAGTTGACGTTTTTTAAGTTCTAATCAAAATTTCTATAATCAAACATTAAAGGAAATAATTTATGCCAACCGAAAAAACTGATCTTCTCACAGCAGGAAACATTGCGAAACAGCTTAAAGTCTCCGATGCAAAAGTTAAAAAGGCAATTCAAACACTTGGAATAAAACCAAAAGCAAAGAAAGGTGTGTGCAATTACTACTC
>VGVX01000095.1 GCA_016873845.1 Ignavibacteria bacterium | reverse complement strand
AGAAAATGAAATGAAGCTTCCACCAATTATGTTTGATGGAAGCTTTTAAATGTTAATCTTTATCCGAAAAATCTGCAATAACTTTTACCCTGCCATAAATTCTTATAGTAATTTTATCGTTCGCCCGCAAGTAAACTTTTTGTCCACCCGTTGTATGGGCATTTGCTCTCAAAATTAAGTGCTTAGCGTTTTTCAGTTTCTGAAAATCTGATGAAACTAACTTGATCTTGCGGCTTTGCAAAACCGATGAAGATACTTTTCCCCCGGCATCAACATTTGCGGCAGTAACTTGAAGGGTAGTATCAGACGTAGAACCGCTTCCATCTTGACGGGTTACATGGAAAAGATAATTATAGAGTGAATCAACAAAATAACCATTTAAAGTAAATCCCACTGGAAATCCATTATCGATCTCGAGTGTTAGCTCAGCTTCTTTTGCTTTATCAAGATGCTTCTTGTCGTCTTCCTTAATTTCAACAGCATCTTTTAGTGTATCAGTCTTAGCAGCGTAATCAATTTTAAAAATTGAAAAAATATTAAACCCGATTTCGTACTTTATTGAATCAGGGAGTGAAGCTTCAAGAGTTTTATAATTCGGATTTACAACAATATCACCTTTATATGCAATAGAATCTGGTACATTAGGTGAAACAAAATCATTGATCGCAATATCGTCCACGGAAATATTAATTATTGGATCGCTCATGGAGATATTGGTATCTAAAACAGTTTTACCTCTTATCTTTAAAAATTTATTTGGTGCACCAGATTTGAAAATCCCAACTACCTGAAAGTTTCGTAAGCCGACTTCTACATTTTGCAATGTTGCATTTGATTTAAAAGATAACTTTGCTCCATATATATAAACTTTTGGAAGAATATCTTTCACGTCATCGTTATCGGTTAGCTTTGATCTTTTTTCTTTGATCTCTGTCTTATATGGCTTAATTTTTCCTTTGAGGTATGAAAAAGCGAGTTTCTCTAATTTAAGGTGTACGACAACAGAATCTCCAGAATATCCAGCACCAATTTTTGCAAATCCTTTAACGTAAAATCCAGATCCAGGTGAGCCGAGAGGATTTGAAGCTAACTGTTTATAGATATAACCGCCAACATCAATAGATTTATTTGCAAAACTATTGGCTCCAGCAATAATATCAAATTTTAATGTGTCGGTTCCTTTAGTAAATCCTGGAATTGTAATATTTACCGAAACTGAACGATTTAAATAATTGCTTAATTTATATTCCAGCTTACCCCCTATAAATCGTGCTTCATCAAGACTTACTGAATCGTCTCTAATAAATGTCTCGAATGAAAGAGTATCAACATTTTTTGGTTTGACTACAAAATCATCTTCAAATTTGATATTATCTTTAAATATATCGAGAAGCGCTTTTGATTCCGTTTTTACTGAATCGTATTTGACCAAAAAGTCGGCAGTTGAGGAATCTACGTAGATATTTTTTTCATTCTTAACAAGACTTTTTACAGTTTCTGTTCTACTTAAAATTGGTACGTTAACTTCCACATCCCATATTGGTGCAACGAATTCATCCGGAATATCCAAACAACTTGATAATACAAATACCGATATGAGTGGAATAAGAAATTTGAAATACGTTTTTATTTTTTTCATAGCTAAATTTCTCACTTTAAAAGTCATCACTATTAAATTGGACTCTCACATTTCCAGTAATTCGGACGTTGATTTTGTCCTTAGATGAAAGATACACAATACGTTTATCTGTAGTTGATAAACTAAATTTTTGAATTAAAAAGTACGCGTCCTTTAATTTGAGAATATCACTTTGAGTCAAATCCACCTTCACGGTTTGGATGTTTGGTGAAATTACTCTTCCATCGGAATTAATAAAAGCACCACCAATTTTTACGACCGAATCACTTGAGGTTAACATGTTTCGTGTAATATACATGAGTGGTCGATAAAGCGAATCAGTTAAAAGTCCGATCAATTCTGCTTCTAAAGGGATTAAATTGTTAAAGTAAATTGTGATACTGCCGGATTTTCCTTTTGCAATTTTATCTCTCGCATCGGTCCCGAAATCCACTTCTAAAGTGTCGGTGAAATCAGCATTATCGATGCTGAACTTAGACCAAGCATCAACATCGAATGAGAAAGAAATTGAGTCTTTTGATAAGACTTCACCCGCCACATAAGTTGGATTCAGAATAATTTCTGATATTATTTTTATTGAATCCGGAGATTTTGCTAGGAATGAATTTATGTCAGTATTTACATTATTAAAATTAAGAGTTGTTGTTGCATTCGCTGCAATGACTGTATCAAATGCTGTTGCACTTCCAAAACGTAAATTTATTTTTGGTGCACCAGATTTAAATATGCCGGCAACTTCAAATTTATTTAACCTTATTGGCAGATCGATACTTGTTTTTCCAACTATTTTGACATTGATTGAATCGAATGTAATTTTTTGTATGACATCGGAAATATCACTGGCCAGTAGATTTTCAAATGTTTGTTCTTTTTTACCAAGCGAAAGAGGTTTAAATCTTCCTTTCATCCTTTTAAAACGCAGATTTTGGACATCTGAAAATATCTTGATGCTATCCCCAGGGGAACCTCCAGCAAGTATCAATTTCCCCTTAATCCAAAAACCGGGGCGAGTGCTTCCAAAAGGTTGTGTGGGAGGTTGCTTGTAAACATACCCCTCTAAATTATTTTGATAGTTGACAGATTGATTTCCCGGAATTAATCCGCCAATTTTAAGAGTGTCAATCGAGCCGCCAACATTCTTTGTGAATCCTGGGAGAATTAATTTAAACTCCGAATTTTTTGATGAGTAATTTGTGAACTGATAAACGATCAATCCACCGTCAAATTCTGCTTCGTCAACACGGATTGAATCCCTTCTAACAATCATCTCCACAGAAATAGTATCACTTACTAAAACTTGGAATGTAGTATCCTGGTCTAAATTAAAAATATCAGCAAAGAAGGCATCGATAGTAGTGTCTTTTTTAATTTCATCGGTTGAGAATTTCAAAAGAAAACTTCCTGAATCTACTGCTATTTGGTCTTGGCGTCTGATTATCTCACCCATATTGTATTCTCGGTCTGAGAGACTCAAATCAACCGCGAGATCAAAAATCGGATTCAAAATTTCTTTTGATTTATCTGAGCAAGAGCTCGAGATAAATCCTATTGCAATTAGGATTATGAAAATGTATTTATTAAAATTTTGGTTAATCATTGTATATCCTGATTAAAATCTCCATTTAGTATCCATTCCAAAACTAAGATGTTTTGCCGAATTCATTCCAAGCAGCGAATTAAAATTCGAAGTAGCAAAGTTAAAATCGAGCGGTCCTAGCATGAAACCAAATCCGAATGCCCAATTGAATCCGTGCTTTCCTCCGAACGATAGACCAGTCCGTACAAATGGAATCCAACTTCCTGGTTTCCAGTCAATACCAAGAGAAAATCTCGGAGTTTTAGAATTGCCAATCTCATCATTAAATCCTTGATTATAATCAAATGAAACTGCCATTTGTCCGGGAAAGGAACCAATGAAGGGAGCTTTATCTAATTGATAAACTGCTCCAATCCTTAATGCTGTAGGTAAACTAGTCGAAAAACTTGATGAAACGTCGTTGGTTATCTTTTTAAATTTGTCTTCTAGTGAATCAAGCGCTTCCGCTGTAGTATACCCTTCGAAAATAAAATCGCCACTTCCTTTAATAGTTGCTTGATTTTTATCCCATGTTATTGAACCGATATCTGTAAGTGCGAAACCTATGGTTAGTTGATCGTTAATTTTCCCAGCAAATCCTAAATCAAAACCGAATCCGGAACCTGCCGGCGTAGGGAATGGAGATGGAGAAAATTCCTCTACTGTTGAAACGCTATCCGAGCCGTAATTAACACCAATATCGGGAGAGAAAGCAGTATTTACTTCATAATCCCATGAACCGATGATTTTATTCTTATTACCCAATTGAAATTGTGAATTGTTCTTAGATGTTCCGACGTAATACATACCTTGAATCATTTTCAAACTTATCCCGCCATACAATTCTTTAATTATAAAGTCTTCCATCTTAAATATTGGTCGTGCATAGCTAAGAGAAAATTCTCTCCAGTAAGAGGATCTTACAACAATATCAGCGAAGGAATAAACATTATTAGCAGTGAGTCCCTTAAATGCTAAATCAATAAATGCTTTGGATAATCGTTCATTCGTTCCGAATCTATCTGTTAATGCAAATCCAAAAGCGCCAACGTTTTCATTGATATTAATTGTGAATGCCAACGGAGTAATGGCAAAATTCGTAATGAATTCTCCATCGGACAGGAGTTCGGCTAATTCATTTTTATCAGAATCTGTAAGATATCTTCCAACTTTTTTTCCTGTACCATCATCCACTCCACCGAAAAAGTAATTGATTCTATCCATACTGATTGGAGCGGAAAAATTCATTCCCAGATTTGGGAGCGGTAGAACTGTTTTTAGTGAGAAACTCGTCCAGTCATTTATTGCTAAATTGGCCGGATTAACTCCCAGTGCATCTACACCCAATGCTCTAGCAGTATATGTATTTGCTAATGAAAGACTTTTAGCATCACTAAATCCATATGATCCGGAAGTCTGTGACATCAAACTTCCAGCGAATAAAAAAATTAAGAAAAGTGTTTTTGTAAATTTCATTTTATGTCTCTCTTTTTTAGTCGTTTTCTTTAATTCGATAGTTTACTTTTCCGTATACATTAAATGATACTTTGTCATCCGCACGCAGCAGCACTGATTGGGTTCCACTGCTAGAAAGATTGAATCTTTGAATTAAGAAATAAGCATTCTCAAACTTTATTAAATCATCTTTAGATAAGACCATTTTAATTGTCTTGCTCGTAGCAGCTGTAACCCTTCCATTTGCATCCACTGATGCGCCGGGTAATGTAATAACTGTATCATTAGCCGCCCCAGTACCCAATTCACGCGTAGCATAAAATAGTTTTTTGTATGTTGAATCTGTAAAGAAACCAGCCAATTGAACACTTAATGGCAGACCATTCGAAATTTCGATTGTCAAGTCTCCAGAATTTGCTTTCAAAATATTTTTTCTTGCATCTTCATCAAGATCAATCTCAATGGTATCGGTGATGGATGCATTATTGATTCTCAATTTTGCCCAGGCATTAATCTCCACTGAAAAATTAACTCGATCCCGTGAATCAATCGCTCCATTAACATAGCTTGGATTAATAATCAATCCAGCTGAGAGCTTTATTGAATCTGGAGTTTTACTTAGAAAGTCATTGATTGATGTATTATGATTGTTGAAAGTAAATTTATTCACGGTACCTGGGCTAAATACAGTATCAAAAATTGTTTTCCCGTTAAACAATAAATTTACACTTGGGGAACCATTTTTATAAGTTCCAGTCACACTAACATTTTTAAGAGCGACAGAAAATCCTTTAAAAGTTGTAAATGCATTAATCATAATGGATACACTATCAAATGAAACTGCTTTTATTAAATCTTTTAAGTCAGCACCAAGCGCATTTTCTGTTGTTTCAGTTTTACTTCCTAAGGATATCGGAGCAAACCTGCCAGCGTAATTTTTGAATTTCAGGTCTTTAACCTCAATTCTTAATCCCATATTGTCACCGGATGCAGCTGCAGCTAAACTTGCACTCCCTCTTACCCAAACACCAGGGCGCGAACTACCAAATGGTTGATTAATTGGTTGTTTGTACTTAAAACCAGCCATTGGCACTGGTGTTCTTGCTGTTGAGTTCGCTGGAACATTCCCGCTGATTTTAAATGTATCAATCGTTCCACCAACGTTTCTTGTTATCCCTGGAAAAGACAAATTGAATACAGCAGGCTGATTGTATCTGTTGGTCAACGTATATTCAACAATTCCATCTTGAATTTCTGCACTATCGATTCGGAGCGAATCTTTTCTAATTATCATTTCTAAATGGATTGCTTGTCCAGCTAAGAAAAAAGAGCTGTCTTGTACCATGTCGAACGAATTGTCGAACAAAAATTCAAGAGTTGTGTCTTTTTCAATTTTGTCACTTGTGAATTTGATTAAACGGTCTGATGTACTAGAGTCGATTTGAATCTGATTCTGATTTTTAATTATATCGCTCAACGA
Source organism: Ignavibacteria bacterium (assembly GCA_016873845.1). Taxonomy (NCBI): domain Bacteria; kingdom Pseudomonadati; phylum Ignavibacteriota; class Ignavibacteria; species Ignavibacteria bacterium. Next base: position 1,072 of record VGVX01000095.1, on the reverse strand, counting down.
ATAAGTTTTTGAACCAATCGGGACGTTTAATTCTACATCCCAAACAGGCATCACAAATTCATCAGGAATGTCTATACACTGAGAAATTGAGATGGCAACTACGATTACTAAGAAGAACTTAACCCATTTTCTTATCATTTTCTCTCCTGTAAAACAACTTGAGGATAGGAGACGAGTTTAATTTATTTACAATGATATTTATTTAAATATCGATTAAAAAAATTTAACAACCTGTCCACTATCCTCAGTTCAATTTGCAAGTTATCTTTATTTGGTTAACAACATTTTTTTAGAAAGTGTTTTGCCATTTGCTTTTAGTTTATATAGATAAACTCCGCTTGATAAATCACTCGCATCAAAATTAATTCGATAGCTGCCAGCGGATTTGTAACCATCCACAAGTGAAGCTACCTCAACGCCAAGCAGATTGTAAACTTTTAACGATACATTCGAGCCTTTTAAAAGTGAATATTCAATGCTTGTGCCCGGATTGAATGGATTTGGATAATTTTGTTTGAGTTCAAAATCCTTAGGAATAGTACTTAAGACCTCTTCACCAATATTTGCAAGTGTTTGATCACCAGCACCTATTTCAGAGAAATGCCGTATCTTAGCAGTGACTTTTGTTGGCTCATTAATTGTTGAGATGTCGATATTAGTGAATCCAACTCCAGTTTTATAATAAGCAAATTGCCATGTTGTACCGGGAGTATAACCTAGTGTTGAAACCATAGTATTAAATTGCGGGGTTCGAGGCATTTCAAATACTGCAGCTTTATCATTCAAGAACCAAAAGTCAGCACCAATTACACCGTCTACTTCAAATACCCCAAGGAACCAAACTTTCTTGCCGTCTACAATCCACGGAATAGTTGGCGGTACTTCCATTAATATTCTGATTGATACATTACGATCAATGCCGCCATCTTCAATATAAAATTTAGATCCAGCAATCCCATCATAATAGTATTGATACACATCAAATGGTGCAGTTAATGTTTTGGCTGGTAGAATATAATTTTGTCCTTCGACAATTTTTCCTGAAGCAACTTCCTGGATGCTGAAACCTTGA
>VGVX01000094.1 GCA_016873845.1 Ignavibacteria bacterium | reverse complement strand
TTTTTTTATTTCTTATTCCCTTCAGCTTTAATCTCAGACTCAGCCTCAACCCAACAACTGAGTTTCATTTTTAATGGATTTCAATTATATTGCACCCGCTTTTTTGAATATAACTTAGAGAGGATAAGATGGCAAAAGCGACTTCTTTTGCAGAAAAAGCTGCAAAATCGCAAAGAAAAAAAGAAGAATTGATCAGTGTTAAAGTAGTCGAAACTGTTTTTGATCAATCAAAAAAATCATACAAGTTCAATTACAAGTTCTTAAAGGTCAAAGACCTGAGCGAACTTGCAAAAGTATGATTATCTGCCAAGACTCGATGTCTTGATTATTTATTAGATTAAAGGAGTTATAGACTCCTTTTTTTATTTATAACAGCAATGCACCAAGAAACTTTAATCGAAACAATACAGCACTCATTTTTCGATACACTGCCGATGATCCCGGTGCTTTTCATTCTTTACTTTCTTCTTGAATATCTTTGGCACGAACGTGGGATTGATCTCGTTTCATTTACAAAGATTTCAGGAAAATTCGGTCCTCTTGCCGGCACTTTGCTCGGAATTCTGCCTCAATGCGGAATGTCAGTTTTCGTAACATCCCTCTATCTTTCGAAAAGAGTTACTCTGGGGACGCTTGTTGCAACGTATATCGCAACTTCAGATGAAGCTATTCCTGTTCTGATCGCTCACGGTGAAAAGTGGGAGTATCTTCTTTATATAATAGGGATAAAATTCTTAGTGGGATTAATTGCTGGGTATGTGATTGATTCGATCGCCCCAAACAAATTTTATGAAGGTAAGCAAACCATTAAAGTCTCCACAAAAGTCGTTGAAATTAAAACCGAGCTCGAAAAAACTAAGTACGCTGAAATTATCAAGCATAGTCTGCAGCGAACACTGAGAATTTATGCTTGGGTGATTTCGATAACACTTGCAATTGGATTGCTTCTTTTTTACTTAAGATCAGAAAATCTAATACAAGGACTGAATTTGAACCAATGCACGCAAGTTCTAATCGTTGGAATACTTGGCTTAGTTCCGAATTGCGGAATGTCGGTTGCGATCGTTGAAGGATTCCTTCATGCCGGAGTTTCATTTGGTGCAACAATCGCCGGACTAAGTTCAGGCTCGGGATATGGTCCAATCGTATTATTCAAAGATGGTGAAGCCAAGTATGGCGCTCAAGCAATATTGATATGCTTATTTATCTCAATTTTAGTCGGGATTCTTTTCACATTTCTTTCCCCATTTATTCACATCTGACAGACCGCATTATTTTAAAATCTTTAGCATATTAACATATGGGCTGTTCAAATAATTTTAATTTTTGACAATTGAATTTTTAATTATTCATCCCTTCCCCTTGAGTGAAAACATTTCCTATATTTGTAATAAAAACAGGGAAAAAATGCAGACGAAAGATTATATCTCGATAGAAGAACAATATGGGGCTCATAATTATCACCCGCTTGATGTTGTAATTAATAAAGCCGAAGGAGTTTGGGTCTACGATGTAGATGGAAAGAAATATTTAGATTTCCTTGCCTCATACTCCGCAGTCAATCAAGGGCATTGTCACCCCAGGATAATCAATGTTCTTAAGTCGCAGGCAGAAAGAGTAACATTGACTTCGCGTGCATTTCGAAATGTTCAGCTTCCATTATTATGTAAGGAATTATGCGAACTTACAGGATTTGAAATGATGCTTCCGATGAATTCAGGCGCTGAAGCCGTTGAGACTGCAATCAAAGCTGCTCGTAAATGGGGATATAAAATCAAGAAAATAGAAAACGACAAAGCAGAGATCATTGCCTGCTCAAATAACTTCCATGGAAGAACGACCACAATCGTGAGCTTTTCTACCGAACATCAGTACAGAGATGGATATGGACCATTCACGCCAGGCTTTGTAATTATTCCCTACAACGATATTGATGCGCTTGAGAAAGCGATCACACCGAACACTGCTGCGTTCATCGTTGAGCCGATTCAAGGTGAAGCTGGAATTTTAATTCCTTCAGAAGGATATCTAAAAAAAGCTTATGAAATTTGCAAAAAGAATAATGTGTTGTTCATTGCAGATGAAATTCAATCAGGCCTTGGACGCTCAGGAAAACTTTTTGCCTATGAGTACGATGGAATAAAACCTGACGCTGTAATTATAGGTAAAGCATTATCCGGGGGAGCGTATCCAGTTTCTGCAGTTCTGGCTTCAAAAGATGTGCTTGGGATTTTCAATCCGGGTGATCACGGAAGTACTTTCGGAGGGAATCCGCTCGGCTGTGCGATTGCAAGAGAATCGATAAAAGTATTAGTAGAAGAAAATCTCCCTCAGAGATCTTTTGAGCTTGGTAATTATTTTCTTGAAAAGCTGAATAAGATCCAAAGCGCACACATAAAGGAAATTCGGGGTAAAGGTTTGTTTATCGGGATTGAATTGAAAACAGAAGCCGGCGGTGCAAGAAGATTCTGTGAAGCATTGAAAGAATTAGGACTTCTTTGCAAAGAAACTCACGAGAATGTAATTCGGTTGGCTCCTCCTCTGGTAATTAAAAAAGAAGAAATCGATTGGGCGGTCGAGAGAATTGAAGAAGTATTGAAGTAATTTTGTCGCCACCGACCTTCGGTGGCGATGCAACTCCTGTCACCGAGTGGTCGGTGACAGCAAGTGACATCTTTTTTGCTCAAAAGTTTTTTTTCCGTGAAAATCCTGCCTAATCCGTGTCCGTTAGCTAACGGATCTGTGTTCTATTTTCTAAAAATATTTATAAAGATGTTATCTTTTAGCTATGAGATAGAGTTTCTGGAAAGATGACATCTTTAGGAGGTTTCATTTTTTTTCAAATTTTTTCCCCCAACTTTTTCTCCAAACGACTCTAATGGTGAGATATAGTAATTGCGGGAAGGGAGTAGTTACTTAGTAGTATAAATCATAAGTAAGTATACTCGCATTTTAATTGTGTTTTACACTATTATTTTGCGTTGTATAAAATTATTAACTAATCCGCCAAAAGCGGAATTAAACAGAGGGGGAATATGAAGAGACTTGGAACATCTTTTCTATTGTTTTCTATCTTTTTGATACTGATACTTTTAGCTCAGCAGCTTGTGGCAATGTATCCACCCTTGTGAGTTTTAAATGAAAAGTATTAAAAAAGTAACTATTCAATTTTCAGTAAATAAAATAGGGAGAAATAATGAACAGAAATACCGCACCTAAAACAAAAAACAACACTATAGGAGACTATTTTCTATTTTTTGTTTTAATTCTTGTATCGATCCTTTTTTTCGCTTCTTCAAAAATTTGGAGCTGAGGGTATTGACTTTGAGAAAAAAAATCACCAAAATCAATGCAACTACTCTAAATTATAGTTCTTATGGCGAAGTGATCGTAAATCAATTAAACAAAGTTCAATTAATTAAGTGAACCGACAATGAAAAAAAATTTGAAAGTATTTTATTCCGGAGGGAGAATGGAGTTAAATAAATTTCCATTTTTCATTGGGTTCAAACTATACGTAACAACAACAAAATGGGGGAAATAAATGAGAATTAAAATCTTTATAACTTTAAAGGAGTGTTACTAGTATGAATTATTTAACACTCATTCTTCAATTGCAAATAACTAATTTATTAATAATTAAACAGGGGGAAATATGAAAAGAATAACTATTTCTTTCATCCTTTTTACCTTCTTTGTCCTCCTTATCATTGGAGCACAAGGACTTTTTGCACAAGTACCTTTTGATGGGCAAAGTGGAGTTTCATTAACTACCACTTATACTGTCCCTGCTGGACTAGATCCAGCCCCATTAGTAGATGTTACATCCTATGATATGTATTTGTTAAACCAAGCACGTGATGCAATAATCGGAGGCCCTGTTACTTTTGTGTATTCTAATGGGGGTCCGAATGTATTGCCTCTTGTTGGAGGATTAGCAAATAATACGACCTACAGCTGGGGTGTTTGGACATTAGGGGCGAATCCTTTGGTGCCACCTTTGAATCCGCCACTTTATGGCTATTTTGATTTCACAACTGTAATAGCATCTCCAATATTGACGGCACCTTCAGGTGGTGCTACCGGCGTATCGATTCTTCCAACTGTTACGTGGACTTTTTCTGGAGGGACAACCGGTGTAACATTCCAAATTGAATTAAGTGCTGATGGTGGAACCAATTGGAGCAATGTTATAGATGGTCTCGGCGGAGCTACTACAAGTTATACATTTATCAGCAGTTTAAATTATAATACTGCTTATGTCGTTAGAGTTCATGCGAAAAAAACTGGTGAAGCTAATAAAACTTCTTCCGAAAATAGTTTCACCACAATCCTTGGTCCACCAACTACGACAGCCGCATCGGGAACCAATTTAACCAGTTTTACAGCGAATTGGACAGCCCATGCAAATGGTGGTGCAACTGGTTATAAGTTGGATGTGTCAGCAGTAAGTAATTTTGCTTCGTATGTTGCAGGATATGTAGACCTTGATGTTGGGAACGTTCTATTAAAAGCCGTTACCGGACTAAATGGGAACACGACCTATTATTATCGAGTGAGAGCATACGATGCATCGTATACAAGTTCTAACTCAAATACTACATCAGTTACCACAACAAATACAGGTCCGTCCCTTACAGCCCCGATTAATGGAATAACAGGCGCATCTGTTTTACCAACAATGACTTGGGGAGCTGTTACAGGTGCGGTCTCATATAAATTATATGTTGATGATGCAAGTGATTTCTTAACTCCATTGTATGCTGTAGATCAAGGAACAAACTTGACAAGAACTTTCACAGCATTGATTCCTAACTTTCCGTTGGCAAATGGGACGATGTATTACTGGAAAGTGGCTGCGATCGATAACAACAATAATGAATATGCATCAAGCACATATCATTTTACAATTGCACCGGCATTTACGGTCAGCCAGCATACACCGACAACAGGACAAGCAATTCAGTCAACAACAGTTGATCTTGGTTGGTCTACTGGTCATTCTGCTAATGGACTAACTTTTGTAATTCAATATATGTATGCATCAGCTGCACCAACAGTTGAATCGGATTGGAGTGGTGCAACTTCAACAATCGTAACAGGTAATTCCAACAGTTCATTTACCAAACAGCTTACCGGATTGACACTTGGTAAAACGTATTACTGGAGAGTTCTTATTAGAAGAACATCAAATAGTGAATATGTACATTATCCATCACCGACTACATACAACTATTTTTATACAGAAGGTGGATTGACTGTAACAGTAACCCCGAACTGGCCAACTGGAGGAGTTACCGTGTACACGACTTCACCAAGGTTAGATTGGATACTATCAGGTTATTACTCAGGATTAACTTATGAAATAGATTATGGTCCTGGGGGGGTAGATGGGACAGCTGATGTAACAGGCATTACTGATCTATATTATACATTATCAGGTTTAATACCCGATACAACTTATTACTGGAAAGTAAGAGCTATCTATTCTGGAAACCCAACAGCTTGGAGTGCCGCAGCAACTTTCGTAACATTTGGAAGTGGTGCATTAGAAGTACCAACATGTAATTATCCAAGAGATGGAGAAACTATATATTCGAATACTCCACGTTTGGATTGGGTACTTACAACAAATGGTGATGGATTGACTTATCAGATTTGCTATGTGCTTTCTGCAGCAGATCCCGGAGTTGATGGAAATGGAAGATTGGTGGGTGCGACAAATTATCCGGCTGCCGTAGGTAGTTTTTCAAGTAATAAATACTTAACCTCACCGACGCTTACACCCGGTTCGACGTATTGGTGGCAGGTTAGGTCATATTCTGCAGCGAGAGCAGCACTGGGATTGGCACCATATTCAGCCTGGTCAGCAAGAACATATTTCGTTAATAATGGTCCTGGAACACTGGTAGTTCCAACGCCAAACTATCCAATAGATGGAGTGACAGTGTATTCAACTTCACCAACACTTTATTGGTATTTAAGTCCATACTCCACTGGACTTACTTATGAAATTGATTTTGGTACTTCAGTTGATGGAACACCAGAGTATACAAATATCACAAGTATGAATTATCAGGTAACCGGATTAACTCCAGGCACAACATATCTGTGGAGAGTGAGATCTAAAAATTCATTGGGAAGTACTTCAGCATGGTCTTCAACAGTTTCATTTGTTGTTACAGGTGGAACAACACAAAGTTACGCAGTTGCAAGTTGGCCTACCGGAGGTGCAACTCAATATACAAATACTCCTTACGTTTCCTGGTACTTACAAGGTTCTTCACTTGGTATAACAGGTTATAATGTTAAATACAAAAAAACATCTGCACCTGGAAGTTGGCTTACATATTCACCTGCTTCAAATAATGCTGATGGAGGTCAATTCCTTGGATTGAGCACTTCAACATTCAGTCAACAATTGGGTACGGATTTTGCAAATGGTTTAACGTATGGAGCTACATATTATTGGGCAGTATATCCAAACGGTACAACGACGTTAAATCCGAATGGAATAGGTTGGTTTGTGGTAGTAGGAGGACCTGGTACAACGACGATAGTAAACTCAAATCCATCGAATGGATCGGTGACAAACAACACGACAGTATACTTCAGTTGGTATGTAAATGGTTCATCTCTTGGGATAGTAGATTATGAGTTAGTTTACAGTTATTCTGACGTATTTGACCCGTTGGCAACCTATACAGTATCAAATATAACATCCCAAACAAAGACCATAACCGGATTAACTAACGGTACAACCTGGTTCTGGAAAGTAAGAGGAAGATATGCTGATAACTCATACACGGCATATTCAGATGTATTTGATTTCACAATTCAAGAGGGTTCATCCATTATTGTTCAGCCGTGGATTGGCGGTCCTCATAATGTTGCTATCAGTACTACTTCACCAACATTCTCCTGGAGATTACCAGTACCTCCAGCCTCTGGTTTGAAGTATGAGCTTGAGTATGGAGAGAATCCGAACTTCATTCATGCAGCTAAGGTAGAAAATATCTCGAACCAGTATGCTAATGTTGCCGGACTCAACGCAAATACCAAGTATTACTGGAGAGTAAGATCAAAAGCATTAGATGGAACATATTCTTATTACTCAACAGTCGGCAAGTTTGATGTCAGCATGCCAACCGGCGTAGACGAACCGAAGAACGTTCCGGATGAATTTGCATTAAGACAGAACTATCCAAATCCGTTCAATCCATCGACAAAGATTTCGTTTGATCTGCCGGAAGCAGCAAGAGTAACGATCAAAGTGTATAACACCATTGGTCAGCTTGTTGCAACACTTGCATCAAATGAATTCTTGAATGCTGGAAGCTATGAACGCACATTCGATGCCTCAGGTTTACCGAGCGGTATATACATTTACCAATTGAACTCTGACAAGTTCAATTCTTATAAGAAAATGTTGATGGTCAAATAATGAAGTTATTTAACCAGAAATCCCGCATTTGCGGGAGTATCAATGAAATAAGCAATTAGCTGTTTCTTACATTAAGCGTCCGTCAGGGATTGACGGGCGCTTAGTTTTTTAATTGATATTTTGAAAAATTAAATGATGAAATCATTTAACTCGAAATCTCGCTTCGGCGGGACTGAGGATTTAATTGAATTGAAAAGTTTGGTTGCAGTTTTATTATCTGTTTTATTGTTCGCATTTATCAGCGGATCATTTGGATCAAGTACCAACCCGAACTGCATTCAATCTGAATCCAAAGTAATTAAAGAACTTGGTAAATGTTCAAACCACAAGTTCGGTTCCGGGATTTATCATGAAGAGTTTCGTTCTGAGTTTGTTTTCTCAGTCAGAAAAATAATGAAAGTTTGAATTTAAGAATGGAATTGAAGCAAATAAAAAATAAACTATTAAGGGGGAGTAAAAAATGGTAAGACCAAATGGCACATCAGCCAGGCCAAAATCGAATACAGCAGGAGATGTATTTCTCTTCTTTGTTCTTTTGGCTGTGACTGTATTGTTTTTCGCATCATCACAGCTTTTTGTGTGAAGCGAGAATAGTGTGAAGGAAGAAAATTATTAAGTATAATGTTTCTGGTAAGCCACCGAATGGTCGGTGGCTGCCAATCAAT
>VGVX01000093.1 GCA_016873845.1 Ignavibacteria bacterium | reverse complement strand
GACCTCTTGCAATGGGCGGGGCGTATGTAGCGTTGGCAAACGATGTACTTTCGGGTTATTATAATCCTGCAGGATTATCTCGCCTCGATTATCCTCAAGGTGCATTGATGCATGATGAAAGATTTGCTGGTTTGGTGAATTACAATTATGCTTCAGTTGCTATTCCGTATAGATCTGATATGACTTTCGGAGTTAGCTTAATTCGTTTGGGGGTTGATGGAATTCCCGATACGAGAAATGCTCTAATTGATTTAAATGGAAATCTAAACTTTGATCCCGATGAAAAGCTTGATTATTCAAAGATCACAGAATTCAATTATGCAGATTGGGCATTTTATTTTTCATTCGCCAAAAAATGGCGTGAGAATTTTGCGTACGGAGCAAATCTAAAATTAATTCGGCGTGATATCGGTGATTTCGGTGCGTGGGGAATTGGATTCGATATTGGTGCATGGTATTCGCCATTTGAGAATTTTTATCTTGGTGCAAATATTCAAGATGTTACTACTACACTTATCGCTTGGGATACGGGAACTAATCAATTAGTTTCCCCAACCTTGAAAATCGGAACAGCATATCAATTTAAATTCTTGGCTGGAAAATTCACTCCTGCTTTTGATTTCGATGTGCGATTTGAAAATAGAAGAAGCGCTTCGATGTTCAATTCCGGTCCGGTAAGTTTTGATCTTCATTCGGGACTTGAATATAATTTTAAAGATCTTATCTCAATTCGTGCCGGATACAACGACTTAAAGCAATTCACGTTTGGTACAGGCATTATTTTACCCAAGCTAAATATTGATTATTCATTTGTGAAGTTCGACCGCGAAGGTGAATTAGGAAACACGCATCGTATTTCAATTATGCTTTCGCTTGACGAAACAAAATACCGCCGGTCGAATTGAAGCGGCTTCTATCAATAGTTTGTTTATTCTTATCTATAAGCTTTTTTGAATGTGCTCCTTCAAAATATAAGATTGGAGGAGCAATTTATTTTCCAGCAGAAATTTCGTTCATCGAATCTGTATATTCTTCAAAGAAATCTTTCTCCTCCGCTGTTCCAGAAGGATGGTTCAGTACAATGGATAAAAATCTCGACATTGACGAAATCTGGTTAGCAAAGGAGAATTATTCTGGTGTTATTAAAATCGTAGTCGTACATTTTCCTGTTCCTTTGGAGAAGCAAGAGCTTGAAGAAAGATTGCTAATTTCTGCTGAACTTAGTTTTGAGCTTATGAATAGAAAATTCGGGGAAAAGTTCGCTGTTGTTAGAAAGCCTGCCTTATTCGAATCGGGAAATATTTTATATTCTGATTACGAATTTAAATTCGAAAACGATCAATTTGCCCGCATCCTAATTTTTGAAAAGAATGGAAAAACTTTTGAGCTGTTTGCTTACACATCCGATTATAAAGCATCTCCAAAGATAGACTTGCTCGAATTTTACTCAATTCAGCAGAGCTTGCTTTCTACAATTCAGTAGTAAATTCTTTTCAATTAGAAGTTCATTATATCGGTGTAGATTACAAACGCCATAAAGAGCAAAAGAATTACAAATCCCACATTTTGAATTGCGATTTTAACTTTTGATGGAATTTCTCTCTGAAATATTCCTTCTAATAAAATTATAATTATATGTCCTCCATCGAGAACCGGAAATGGGAGAATATTAATAATAGCTAAACTTAAACTCAGCAGTGCAATAAAATTAATAAAGCTGAAAAGATTAACATCCGCTGTTTGTGCCGCCATTTGAGCAATACGGATCGGTCCGCCGAATGCTTTTGCGAATTCTACCTTGCCCAAAATTACCTTCCCAACTATGTTGAAAAATAAGAGAGTGTTTTCATAACAATTTTTCATTGCCTGCAACCCGGCACCAAAAAATGAATGAGATTCATATTCAACAGGCGCATCTATTATCATTGAACTTAAAATTCCAATTTTGCCCTCCTCGTTTGGTATGACATTCGTTGCGATTGTATCTTTGCCTCTTGCATACATCATCGGGATACTTTTTTCAGGGTTGCTGCTGATAATATCTATTAACTGTTTATTTGAAATTATGTTTTCATTATTCAAACTCACAATGACGTCTTCGCTTTTTAATCCAGCGTTTTCGGCTCGTGAATTTGAAGTTACTTGATTTATCACTACTTTAGTTTGTCTCGGTAACAGTGTTATCCCTTCTGATTTATCGAATTGCAATAAATTACTGTTTACTTGCAATGTCTTTAATTTACCATCTCTCTCAACAACAGCAGTAAATTCTTCACCAATTCTTTTTATGAAAATGTGGTTGAGTATTTCATCCCAATATTTAACTTCTTTGCCATCGACAGAAATTATTTTATCGTTCTGTTTAAATCCAGCAAGTTCTATCGCACTTTTTGAAGGAATGTATCCAACCTCGGTTGTTTTTAAGTGCTGAATAGGCTTGAAAATATTTACTCCCCAGAAAATTAAAAATGCGAGGAGTATATTCATTAATACTCCAGCAGAGATAACAAATAATTTTTTTCCTGTTGATTTAGAACGAAACTCCCATGGTTGCGGTTCATTATTTAAAAATTCTCTATCGAGACTTTCATCTATCATTCCTGCAACTTTCACATAACCACCCAAAGGAAGGATGCACAATCGGTAATCGGTGTTCCCTTCTAAATCAATATCCTTAGGAAGAGATCCAAAAGAAAATCCTTTGAGTTTGTTATAACCAAATAGTCGCTGACCGAAACCAACTGCAAAAGCATCAACGCGCATCTTGCTCAACTTAGCTGCAATGAAATGTCCGAATTCATGAACTGTTATTAAAATGCCAATTGTCAGTACAAAGTAAAATATCGAATTAAATAGTTCCATTTATTTCCTTAAGCAAAATTATTACAAATATCACGAGTAACTTTGTCACATTCAATAATTTCCTCCAAATCGGGATTGGAGTTAAATTTGTTTTTTTCCAATGCACTTTCAATAATATTTGGGATCTTATCAAACGTAATTTTTTTTGTTAAAAATTTTTCTACAGCGACTTCGTTAGCGGCATTCAACACTACTGGATATGTGCCACCGGAATCGAGAGATTTATATGCTAGATCTAAACATCTAAATTTGAGTAAATCAGGTTCTTCAAAAGTCAGAGTGGAATGTTTAGAAAAATCCATAGGTGAAAAATTATGATCCAATCGTTCAGGGTAGCTTAGAGCATATTGAATCGGGAGCTTCATGTCAGGAATTCCAAGCTGAGCTTTTATTGATCCATCAGTAAATTCAACCATCGAATGAATTATTGATTGAGGATGAACCAAAACATCGATTTTCTCATGACCAATTCCAAACAACCATCGGGCTTCGATAACCTCGAGACCTTTGTTCATCATTGTGGCGGAATCGATTGTAATTTTAGTTCCCATTTTCCAATTTGGATGGGCAAGAGCTTCATCGATAGTTATGTTTTGGAATTCATCAGCTTGCCGTTTTAAAAAAGGCCCGCCTGATGCAGTTAAAATCAACTTATTCAGACTATTAATCTTCTCACCGACCAAACATTGAAACACTGCAGAATGTTCAGAGTCTACAGGAATAATTTCAACTCCGTTTTCCTTTGCAAGCTCAGTAATTAAATGTCCTGCTACAACAAGCGTTTCTTTGTTTGCTAATGCAATTCTCTTTTTGTTTTTAACGGCTTCTATAGTTGATTCCATCCCGGCGAATCCGACCATAGCTGCGATTACAATATCGACATTATCGCTTTTTGCAATTTGAATCAATCCAGAGATGGGGAGAACTTCGCACCTTAATAAATTTTGTTCAGTGAGTTTTCCGTATGCCTGGTTATCAGTGACAACAACAGCATCTGGATTGAACTCGCGTGCTTGAGAAACAAGTAACTCAATATTCTTGTGCGTTGTAAGGTAAGAAACTTTGAATTTGTCTGGATACTTTGAAATAACTTCTAAGCTTGAACGGCCAATAGATCCAGTCGATCCAAAAATTGCAATATTTTGAATTCCGTTGTTCAGTAATTCTGTCTTCTAAATTAATTAAATATAAAAATTTCTCTTTAAATATGTTTCTACTGTTAACTTCGGTTGTTAATTTTCATGCAGTAAAGTAATATTTACTACGAAGGGTAAAAATTAATACACTATTGGACCAAGTATTTGGATTAGTATTCTAATTTTTTTAATTTTGCACTCCCTAAGTAAAACTTAGTATAAGAAAATGCTCAGTTAAATAGTTTTGGTTGTGCGCGTAACTCATGTGTTGAGCACTCCGACAGGTCGGAGGGGTCTTTAGTCTGAGTGATATTTTGTTTGAAAAAATGAATTTGGGCGCGTAGCTCAGGGGTAGAGCACCTGCCTTTTAAGCAGGGAGTCGTTGGTTCGAATCCACCCGCGCTCACAATGTAAAGCCTTGATAACTATTCAAGGCTTTTTTGCTTATGAAGAAACATTGGGTGTACATACTGATTTCGGATAGAGGAAGACGATATATCGGTTCAACATCAAACTTAGAGCAGCGAATTTCTCAACATAGTCGAAAGCATAAAGGATTTACAGGGACAAGAGAGGCTTGGGAGTTAGAAATTGCAGTGGAATGTGAATCAATTCTTGATGCAAGAGGATTAGAGTCAAAATTGAAATCATTCAAGAATTCTACAAAAGCAATTGAATATCTAAAGAAAGCTCAGGGGTAGAGCACTCCGACTTGTCGGAGGAGTCGTTGGTTTTCAGAAAATGTTGCCTTTGGAAGAATCCATCCCGATAAATTGGGACAGGCTCCGCGCTCACTTTCTAGCCCATTGTTTTTCAATGATTTAAGCCGATATAAAGTCGGCTTATTTTCTTTTAAAACCCGACTGTCCGTGAAATTGCGCTGTATTTTGAAATAAAAATTAAAAATTACTCTAAACTAAATTAAATCCCAGTTCATAAATAGCAGCTCTTAGACTTTCACTACCATTACTTGATTTGACTTTATAATAGTTAAATTCTCTCCTGACAGGATAGTTCTCCCGTTGACTCTCGAATTCATTGGTCGAGCTTCGTAACTTATAATCATCATCAAGAATATTGTAAGTCGCATTTATACAATCATAAATAATCTTATAAAGCGATTTTTCTTTGCTGTCAAACTCAATCAATAACGGATTATTTGCTGCCGGAAGGTTTTTTGGATACCAGTTATGCTCAAGTCCTAAATAAAAAAAACTATTTACTGCATTAACACAAACTGCAGTTCCGTTTGCTTTTCCCTCGATAGAATATCCTGCAATGTGGGGAGTGGCAATGTCAACCATATTTAAAAGCTCTTGATCAATCTGCGGCTCATTTTCCCAAACATCCAAAATACAGTTCGTAATCTTTTTATTTTTAATCGCATTTTTAAGTGCGTCTGTGGAGATAACTTCTCCACGAGAAGTGTTAATTAGAATTTTATCAGTATTAAAGATTTCAATTAAATTATGATCAAAGAGGTGAAATGTTTTGTTGAGTCCACTAATATTAAGAGGTACATGTAAAGTGATAATATCGGAATGTGCGATCAAATAATCTAAGGGGACAAATTTTCCGCTTCCTTCTTTTCTTTCGCGGGGGGGATCATTTAACAAAACTTTCATTCCAAAAATTTTACTAAGCTTCTCAATTTTGCTTCCGACATTTCCTACTCCTACAATCCCAATTGTCAGTTCGTTTAGCTGGAATTTTTTTTGATTAGCTAAAGTTAATAATGCTGACGCCACATACTGCATGACTGAATTCGAATTGCAACCGGGGGCATTAATCCATTTTATCCCATTCACATCACAAAAAGTTGTATCAATATGGTCGAATCCTATAGTGGTTGTTGCAATAAATTTAACAGAAGAATTTTCAAGAAGCTTTGCATCGCATTTTGTTCTGGTTCTAATGATCAAAGCATCGGCATCATTAACAACTTCATTTGTGATTAGAGCCGGATCGATGTAGGATATTTCTGCGAATGGTTCTAATACTCCCTGCAAAAATGGAATCTTTGAATCTGCGATTATTTTTATTTTATTTTTCAAGTTTGCACAATCAATCTTTTTTCAAATATAATTTAAATGCTGCATGAATGATATAAAACTTATTTTCGACGATTCTGATCTGGGTATGATAGTATCAAAGTGATATTTTATTTCCAACTTTATTCTTAAAAACTTAAATTAAACTAAAAGCAGTTGAAAATTGGATAAGAAACTAGAACAAAATCTTACAAAACTATTTACAGAATGGTGTAGCGAATCGGTGAAGGAAATCTCCCCTCTCCCGCTTTCTGGATCAGACAGAAGATATTTCAGAATTCACGGCTCACACAAAACTGCTATGGGTGTTTATAATCCTGACCGAAGTGAGAATATTGCTTTTCTAACTTTTTCCAGGCATTTCAAATTAAAAGGATTGAATGTCCCTCAAATCTATTCGGAAGATCTTAATAATCATATTTACCTTGAGCAGGATCTTGGTGATGAAACTCTCTTCTCTTTATTAGTAAAAACGCGAGAGAAAGAAAACTTTTCAGAGAATCTCATCAAATTATATAAAGAGATCATCAGCATTATGCCGAGATTTCAAATTGTTGCAGGAAAGGACTTGGATTATTCAGTCTGTTATCCACGCGGTAGTTTTGATCGCCAATCGATGATGTGGGATTTGAATTACTTCAAATACTATTTTTTGAAGCTTGCCAAAATATCTTTTGATGAACAGAAGCTGGAAGATGACTTTCAGAAGTTTTGTGATTTTTTGTTAGAAGCTCCACAGGACTTTTTTCTTTACAGAGATTTTCAATCCAGAAACATAATGATCTTTAATGAAAAGCCGTACTTCATCGATTATCAAGGAGGCCGAAAGGGTGCCCTTCAATATGATATCGCATCACTTCTGTTCGATGCAAAAGCTGATATCCCAAATCAAATCCGCGAAGAACTTTTAACCCATTATATGAACGAAGTGGGGAAGTTCATTAAGGTAGATTCCAAAAAGTTCATGCAATTCTATTATGGATATGTTCTTATTAGGATCACTCAAGCACTTGGTGCTTATGGATTTAGAGGATTTTATGAACGGAAGGAACATTTCTTAAAAAGCGTTCCTTATGCAATCCAAAATCTCGAATGGCTTCTGCAGCATGCTGATCTGCCTGTTCAAATTCCATCATTAATGAAAGCATGGGAAAAACTTGTTCAGTCTTCGTATCTAAGGCAATTCGGTGATGTGAATCTTAGACTGACAGTTCGAATTCAAAGTTTCTCATACAAAAGAGGAATCCCTTGGGATGAAAGAGGACACGGCGGAGGATATGTTTTTGACTGTCGTTCATTACCCAATCCCGGCAGATATAAAGAGTATGAGAGACTAACGGGCAACGATCGAGAGGTAATAGAATTTTTTGGAAAAGAAAAAGAGATGGAAGAATTTCTTTCACACACGATAAGTCTGGTTAAGCATTCGATTGAAAATTATCAAAAGAGAAACTTTACGGATTTGTTTGTATCGTTTGGTTGTACTGGCGGCCAGCACCGCTCAGTTTTTTGTGCGAATAAGCTTGCTGAACATTTAAAATCAAAATATGATATAACTATTGAAATCCGTCATCGTGAACTTGAATCTTTAAGCTGATCAGATATGCGAGCAATGATTTTAGCCGCAGGCTTTGGCACAAGATTAAAACCAATCACAGCACACACCCCAAAAGCTCTAATAGAAATTAATGGGACGCCTTTAATAGAATTACAAATAAAAAAAATTCTCTCTCTCGGCTTTTCGGAGATTATCATCAATGTTCATCATTTGGCTGATAAAATAATTGAGTTCGTTAATTCAAAATCCTGGAATGGAGCGAATATTGAAATTTCCACCGAAGAAAAAATACTCGAAACAGGAGGAGGATTAAAAAAAGCTTCATGGTTTTTTGCAGGTGATGAACCATTTCTTGTTCACAATGTTGATATAATTACAAACCTCAATATCCAACGAATGATCGATATTCATCAGGAAGCGGAGTCGCTTTCAACTATCGCGGTCAGACGGAGGAATACAAAAAGATATTTTTTAATCGATGAAGAAAAAAATCTCTGCGGCTGGAAATCGATCGACAAAAATGAAACATTATTAAAACGAAAACCAGTCGGAGAGATTTCAGAACTTTCTTTCATGGGCGTTCACATGATGTCGCCAAAAATATTTTCTTTCATGCCAAGTGAAGAAAAATTCTCTCTGGTAGATTTATACTTGAATCTCGCAGAAAAAGAATTACCTGTGAAGGCATTTGAAGATAACAACTCCGAATGGTTGGATATCGGGAGGAAAGAAAACCTGCTTATCGCAAAAAATATAGCCAATAAAGTCTTTCAGTGATTTAAGGGCATTAATAATAATAGTACTGTAAAAAAACTCCTTGACAATTTGAT
>VGVX01000092.1 GCA_016873845.1 Ignavibacteria bacterium | reverse complement strand
CTTCAACGTTTGCAACTGCTGAAGTTATTTATTCGAAGAACGATGGTACCACTATCTCTGTTCAAATTTTAGATTATGCAGGCATCGAAGAACTTTATGCTCCATACGATTCATACATCCGCTCAAATGTTTCCATTGATGATGTGGAAGGATTTGCACATACGATGAAAGTTAATGGTTATCCTGCCTTCGAAAGCTATCAAAAGGACTTGCAAACTGCACAGCTTTCTGTGATTGTAGAAAACAGAATAATTGTCGACTTGAACGGAACGGAGGTGGATGAATTTGAAGACCTTCGAACAATTCTTAAAAAAATTGACTTGAACAAACTTGCAGAAATAATTAAATGATTTCTGGTTTAATTACATCTATAAAACTTTTTACATTGGTTGTAATTACAATTGTTTTAGCGATCATCGCATTGATCACAGCTTTAATCGAACCTGGGGGAAGATTATACAACATTGTCGGGAAGGTATGGTCAAATTCAATTCTTTGGATTTCAGGTGTTAAAGTTGAATTTATCGGCCAAGAGCATCTGCGGCCCAATGAAAGTTATATTTATGTTTCTAACCATGTTAGTCTGTTTGATATCCCGGTCGTTATGAAAGCAATTCCAGGGCAATTAAGAATCGTATTTAAAAAAGAACTAGCAAAAATTCCCATTTTCGGTTGGCAGTTGAAACTAGGTCCATATATTTTAATTGACAGGCAAAATCCTGGTAAAGCGATGCAAAGTCTAAATCAAGCAATTGAAAAAATAAAACGTGGAGTTTCAGTCCTTCTTTTTGCAGAAGGAACCCGCAGTAAAGATGGCTCGATTCAATCCTTCAAGAGAGGAGCCTTCACACTTGCAACACGAAGCGGAAAAAAAATTGTTCCTGTAACAATCAAAGGGACTTATGAAATTCTTCCGAAAAAGAAATTCAATATCAAAAGTGGAAAAGTAAAACTTATCATTGATAAGCCGATCGAGCATGATGGAAATACAGAAAAGAGTTCCGAAGTTGCTCTAATGAATGAAGTGAGAGAAATAATAGTAAATAATTATGAGAAGTAGTTAATGGCTGTAACTCGTGAAGAAGTAAAACATATTGCTAAGCTTGCTAAACTGAGTTTAAGTGAAGAAGAGGAAGTCAGTTTCCAAAAAGAAATGACCAGCATTCTTAATTACATGGATAAATTGAATCAAATTAATACTGAAAATGTAGAACCGCTTTCTCATCCGATCCCTGTTGAAAATGTTTTCCGCGCGGATAAAGTTGAACCTAGTATTTCAAGAGATGAGGCATTAAAGAATGCACCTGATGCAACACAAGAATTTTTCAAAGTGCCAAAGGTGATTTAATGTCCAAAATCCTAGGAGTTATTCCAGCCAGATATTCATCTATTCGTTTGCCAGGAAAGCCTTTGCGAATGATTGGCGATAAACCTATGATACAACACACATACGAATCTGCAAATAAATCCGTTTATCTTGACAGATTAGTTGTATTAACTGACGATCAGAGAATATATAAAGTAGTGAAAGACTTTGGCGGTCAAGCTGAGCTGACTCATGAAAATCTGAAAAGCGGGACGGACAGAGCTGCTTATTTTGCAAATGAAAATCCTGAATTCGACATTATTGTGAATATTCAAGGAGATGAACCTTTTATCAAAAGAGAAATAATTGACAAATCGATTAAACCTTTACTGCAAATAGATGAAGTTCAAGTTTCCACTGCTGCGACTAATTTTCAGAACGAATCGGATTTAAAAAATCCTTCGATGCCGAAAGTTGTTGTTGACAAATTCGGATATGCACTTTACTTTTCTCGGGCGATTATTCCATATGCAGAAAAAATCTTGGATATTAAAATTTTTCTAAGGCATATTGGACTCTACGTTTATAGAAGAGATGCTTTGCTCCAAATAAATAAACTTGCACAAACCCAGCTGGAGAAAATGGAAAGTCTTGAACAGCTCAGAATGATTGAAAATGGTTATAAAATCAAGGTCGAAGTTTTTCAAGATTATGATTCCATCTCTGTCGATACTGACCAAGATTTAATCGCAGCGAATGAATTTTTCAAGAAATTGGGAAATGAAAATTCTCAAGCAAATTGATAAATAATTTTTTTCATATAACTATAAATTTTATACTGTATGATTATCCCAGACAAAATCGAACTTGCTAATCTTCCAACACCCATTCACGCTATGTTTTACGAGGGTTTTGAAATTCTTATAAAACGGGATGATTACACTGGAACTGAATGGACCGGGAATAAAATAAGGAAATTGGAATATCTCGCTTTCGACGCACTGAGCAAAAAGGCAAATGTGCTTTTAACTTGCGGCGGTATTCAGTCAAATCATACACGAGCAACAGCATGTGTTGCAGCTAAACTTGGATTAAGATGTATTTTATATCTTCGCGGAACTGACCAAAAAATTGTTGATGGAAATTTAGCCCTAAGCAAATTATTTGGCGCTGAAATAAAATACGTTACATCGGAGGAGTACAACCGAATTTATTCAATCGCAGAAAAAGATATCAAAAAATTAGCGATGCAAGGTTTGAAAGGTTATTTCATTCACGAGGGAGGATCATCGGAGGTTGGAATTTGGGGATACATCGAATTTGTTAATGAACTCCAAAAACAATTGAAAAAAATTAAAAACAAACCAAGTCATTTAATAACCGCCGTTGGTTCAGGCGGTACAATTGCTGGACTCGTTCTTGGAAAAAAACTTTATAATTTAAAGTCAAAAATCGTTGGATTTAATGTACTAAAGACATCCGGAGATTTTGAAAAAATTACTGTCGAACTTGCAAACAGATGTTCAAAAAAATATAAGCTCAGGATCAAAATCACTTCAAAGGATTTTGAAATTCTTGATGGCTACTCAACAGAAGGCTATGAAAATATTTCCGATGAAAAAGTGTCTCTCTTGACAGAGATTTCACAAGAAACCGGAATTTTATTCGATCCAGCTTATACAGGCAAAGCATTTTATGGAATGATAGATCATTTCGTTTACCAAGGAAATGAGTTCAATAAACTGATGTTCATACATACAGGCGGCTTGTTCGGTGTTTTTGCGAAGATGAAACAATATATAACAAATGTCGAATTCGGAGTGCTGAATGCAGAATAAGAGTGAATTCTGGCTCTACTCTGCATTCAAAATTTCACACACCGCAATAGTAAAAGTTTTAATAAAATTTTAGGAGGAAAGCCCGACGTAACGGCTTTCACTTGCTACATGTTACATTATTGAATAAATTAAGTGTGACTTGAAAAAGGATTTGTAATTGCAAAATAAATCAAATGCAATAAAATATTGGTGTGAATCAGCAAAGCATGATTTGGATTCCGCCTTTGCAATTTTTTCAAGCGAAAGGTACGATTGGAGTTTATTTGTTGGTCATCTCGCCTTAGAAAAATTATTGAAAGCATTGTGGATAAAGAATAATGATGATATTATTCCACCTCGAATCCCCAATCTTGTGAAACTTGCCGAAGATGCTAACTTCAAATTAAGTGACGCCGAAAAATTATTCTTATTTGAAGTCAATGATTTTAATATAGAAACTCGATATCCCGATAAAAAATTTGATTTCTATAAAAAGTGCAATAAGGGATTTGCTGAAGATTACTTAACTCGAATTAAGGAGTTTTTTGATTGTATACTAAAAAAGATTTGATCGAAATCATTAGAGAATTTATTGCCTCAGTTTCTGCAGAATTTAATTTACAGGAGGCATATTTATTTGGCTCTCATGCAATTGGTGTGGCAACTGAATTCAGTGACATAGACATTGCGTTAGTCTCTGATGATTTCGAAGGGAGTAGATTTTGGGACAAAAAGAAACTCAACAAAATTCTTTTGAATTTTCCTTCGGATATCGAGATCCATCCATTCAATACTGAAGATTTTAACGATTCTGATCCATTCGTCCTTGAAATTAAACGTACAGGTACTAAAATAATCTAGTGATTTTATTTCTATGTGATACAATCACTTCCGACATGTTTAGAGTTAAAGAACCAGAAAAAAATGAGGAATAAAATGTTATTCAATCTTGATTTAATAAAAAAAGTTTACTTAAGACATTCAAAAAATGTCGATGCCGCTAAGAAGTTACTTGGCAGACCAATGACTTATACCGAAAAAATTCTCTATTCACATTCTTGGGAAAAAGTAAAAACCCCATTTCAACGCGGTAAAGATTTCGTTGAATTTGCTGTTGATCGTGTAGCAATGCAGGATGCAACCGCACAAATGGCATTGCTGCAATTTATGTCAGTTGGAATTCCAAAAGTCAAAGTCCCATCAACTGTTCATTGCGATCATTTGATTCAAGCACAAGTTGGAGCGAAGGATGATTTGCTCAGAGCTTTCGACGAGAATAAAGAAGTCTATGATTTTCTCGCAAGCATATCCAACAAGTACGGAATTGGATTTTGGAAACCAGGTGCAGGAATTATTCATCAAGTCGTTTTAGAGAACTATGCATTTCCAGGTGGAATGATGATTGGAACAGACTCGCACACACCAAATGCAGGCGGACTTGGGATGATCGCCATCGGTGTTGGGGGTGCTGATGCAGTCGATGTTATGGCAGGATTGCCCTGGGAATTAAAATTTCCAAAATTAATTGGCGTAAAATTAACTGGACAACTTTCAGGATGGGCTTCGCCAAAAGATATTATTCTGAAGTTAGCTGGAATTCTTACAGTTAAAGGGGGCACAGGTGCAATTGTAGAATATTTCGGAGAAGGAACAAATTCAATTTCATGTACAGGTAAAGGAACAATTTGCAATATGGGTGCAGAAATAGGTGCGACAACTTCTCTATTCCCCTTCGATTCCAGAATGGCAGATTACCTGAACGCAACCGGAAGAGATGAAATTTCTGCTTTAGCTTTTAACCTCTCAATGAAATCTGAAAATTACCTAAAAGCAGATCCTGAAGTTGAAGCCGAACCGGAAAAATATTTCGATCAAGTTATTGAAATAAATTTATCTGAACTTGAACCACACTTGAATGGTCCATTCACTCCTGATCTTGCTTGGCCAATATCAAAAATGAAAGAAGCTGTCGTTGAGAAAAACTATCCGGATAAACTCAGCGTTGCATTGATCGGAAGCTGTACAAATTCGAGTTATGAAGATATCGATCGGTCTGCTGCCATCGCACGCCAAGCACTTCAAAAAGGATTGAAAGCAAAATCACAATTCACAATCACTCCGGGATCGGAACAAATTCGTGCGACAATTGAACGTGATGGACAACTGCAGACTTTAACTGAGCTAGGCGGAACAGTTCTCGCAAATGCCTGCGGTCCTTGTATTGGAATGTGGAAGCGAATGGATATCCAAAAAGGTGAACGGAATACAATAGTAACTTCTTTCAATAGAAATTTTGCAAAACGAAATGATGGCAATCCTGAAACATTAGCTTTTGTTGCAGGTCCCGAACTTACTACGGCATTAGCTATCGCAGGAAAGCTCTCTTTCAATCCTGCGACCGATACATTATTAAATGAAAACGGTGACGAAGTAAAATTATCTCCCCCAATCGGTGACGAACTTCCACAAAATGGATTTGTAACAGATGAAGAAGGCTACGTTGAACCTGCAAAAGATGGTTCAAAAATTAAAGTACAAATTTCAGCCGAAAGCGAGCGACTTCAAGCTCTGAGTCCATTCAACAAGTGGGATGGAAAAGATTTTATAAACCTGCCGCTTCTTGTTAAAGCAAAAGGAAAATGTACTACTGATCATATTTCACCTGCTGGACCGTGGTTAAAATATCGTGGGCATTTGGATAACATTTCAAATAATATGTTCATCGGTGCAATTAATAACTTCTCGGGTGAAGCCGGTAAAACAAAAAACTTAGTAACCGGTGAAATTAAATCTGTATCAGATGTGGCTCGTGATTATAAGGCAGCCAAAACTGGCTGGATCGTTATCGGTGATGAGAATTACGGTGAAGGTTCCTCACGCGAGCATGCCGCCATGGAGCCTCGCCACTTAGGTGCGAAAGCAATTGTTGTAAAGTCATTTGCAAGAATCCATGAAACAAATTTGAAGAAACAAGGAATTCTCGCGCTAACTTTTTCAAATCCCAACAATTATGACTTAGTTCGTGAGGATGATAAATTCGATATTATTAGACTAAAAAATCTTACTCCAGGCAAACAACTTCAAATGATCATTCACCATTCAGATGGGACTTCGGATGAAATTCTTTTAAATCATTCCTACAACAAAAATCAGATTGAATGGTTCAAGGCGGGGAGTGCCCTCAATCTCGTTGCAGGACAGAGGAAGATGAAAGTTCGTAAAGTTAAAAAGGTAAAAAAAGTTGTAAAGCAAAAAACTGCGAAAAAGAAAACAGTAAAATCGAAAGTCGTAAAAAAAGCAAAAGTTCAAAAGAAAACTAAACCTGCTTCAATGAAAAAAACTTTAAAAAAAGCGTCTAAATACAAAACCAAAAAAGCTGCTAGTAAATCAGCTACCAGGAAAAAGTCAGTTACAAGAAAAAGACCAGTTAAGTCGAAGAAAAAGTAATTTGAATGTTTTCACCGACTGTCGGTGACAGCAGGTAAAATAGTTGTTATCGACTACACCATTGGAGAGACAACACAAATAATTGTTCATATTAGTTATGATAGGAATTGTCTATTCAGATAAATATTTGCTTCACTCTCCCCCATTTTATCATTCAGAAAATCCCGATCGATTGAATACAATTATTAGTTCAATCAAGAAGAGTTCGACATTGAAAAACAAATTTCAATTTCTCGAGCCGCGAATTGCTCCTGAAGAAGAAATTCTCTTAGTACATACGAAGCGACACTTAGATTACGTTCAAGATTCAATTAAATCCGGAAAACAAATTCTCGATTCCGGTGATACTTATGCCAATGAATACAGTCTGGAAACCGCTTTGCTTGCAGCAGGCGGAGTTTTAACCGCCGTAGATAATGTATTGTCTAAAAAATTCTCTCGAGTTTTCTGCGCTATTCGCCCCCCTGGACATCATGCTGAATCGAATCGAGTGATGGGTTTTTGTCTTTTCAATAACATTGCTATCGGCGCTCAATATGCTATCGAAAAATGCAATTTGTATCGAATTGCGATCATCGATTGGGATGTTCACCACGGTAATGGTACTCAAGAAATTTTTTATGAGTCTTCTAAAGTGTTATTTATCAGCTTGCATCAATTTCCGTTTTATCCAGGTACCGGAGCTGCAACTGAAATTGGAAAAGGAGATGGCAAGGGACTTACTTTAAATTTTCCACTTCCTGCGGGGACTGAAAGAAAAATGTATTTGAAAATTATTTTGGATAAAATAATTCCTAAACTGAACGAATTTAATCCGCAACTGATGATGATTTCCTCCGGATTTGATGCACACAAAAACGATCCATTAGCAAGCATGAATCTTTTGGAAGATGATTACTTTCTGATGACTCGTTTGCTGAACGATTTTGCTGGCAAAACTGACATTCCGATTATTTCAGTTCTTGAAGGAGGATATAATTTAACCGCTTTAGGAATTTCAGTATGCAAGCATCTCGAAGGATTTCTGAATGAGTAGAAGAATACTTCAAAAGTCTCAACAATGCAAAACTGGAATCAAAGACTTTTGAAGTTTCAATGACTTTTGAAGTTTTAAAGACTTTTTAAAGTTTTAAGTAAAAACAATGTTTGAAGGTAATTTTTATCATATTTATAATAGAGGTAATAACAGGGAAAATATTTTTTTCGAAGAAAATAATTATTACTACTTCTTAGAAAAATACGATAAATATCTCACCAATTATTTAGAGACGTTTGCGTATTGTTTATTGCCCAATCATTTTCATCTATTGGTTAGAGTAAAAGAAAATACATCAAAAGTCTTAGAGAATCCTACAGATTTGCCTGGAGTATTTCACTTATCTCCTCTTCAAAAAGCATTCAAAGACTTTTTTATTACATATGCAAAAGCAATAAATAATAATTACAACAGAACGGGCAGCTTGTTTCAATATAAATTCAAACGGAAACTTATTGATAAGCAGCAATATTTAACTCGCTTGATAGTCTATATTCATCTAAATCCTGTTCGATTGGGCTTATGCAAAAAAGCATCTGAATGGAAATTCAGTTCATATAATTCGCTCCTATCATCACGCACAACAAAAATCAAAAAGGAAGATGTCTTAAGTTGGTTTGGAAGGAAAAAAGATTTTATTGACATTCACCAATCGTATAGAGATTTTCAGACAATTAGAAATATATTATGGTAAGAGAATACTTCAAAAATCTCAACAACATAATACTTCAAAAGTCTCAACGACCAGATCTGAATTTAGAGACTTTTGAAGGGTATGTAAATAAATGAAAAAAAGAATCTTGATTCTCTGCACAGGAAACTCCTGCCGAAGTCAAATGGCAGAAGGGTTTCTTAAATCATTCGACAAAAATCTTGAAGTATATTCTGCCGGCACTAATCCCGCAGAAAAAATAAATCTAAAAGCTGTTCAGGTTATGAAAGAACTCGGAGTAGATATAAGTAGTGGTGTACCGAAGAGTGTAGAAAAGTTTATCGATCAATCATTTGATTATGTGATTACAGTTTGCGACCATGCGAAAGAAACTTGTCCCGTTTTCATAGGAGAAGTGAAAAATCAAATTCACATTGGA
>VGVX01000091.1 GCA_016873845.1 Ignavibacteria bacterium | reverse complement strand
TGCTTCCCCTTGTCCCCAATTCACCTTGCGAAAGATCAACGACTCCAACTGTCAGCCCGCGTTCGACGAGTGAAATGATTGTTCCCCCCATAGAGAGTTCAACATCATCCGGATGCGCACCGAATGCGATTACATCAAGTTTTTCAGTTTTCATACTATACTTATATAAAGTTATTAAATGAAGGACTCAGAATCCATAATTATGTTCTGAATTTAAGCAATTAATCAGTTTCAAATAATTAATGATCCATGATATTGGAATAGAAATCGATGGAAAATTCATGAACTCAACCGAAAGTCACATACTCCTTCGGAGTTCCTTCGAAGAAAAATAAAAGAATATTTTTCAAATGGGTAACCCGGATTTTTTTATTTCGTTAATAATAATTTTATTGTTTGTGAAAAGTTTTTCGTCAGTAGCTTGCAGAAGTATACTCCACTCTGATATTTCGTTCCCTCCCATTTAGTCTCAAATGTGCCTGGAGAATATTCTTCATTGATCAAGGTTTCGATTTCTCTGCCTAGCATATCATAAATTTTGAGAGAAATAAGACTCGCAATTGGAATAGAAAAGCGGATTGTCGTTATTGGATTAAATGGATTGGGGTAGTTTTGGTGTAATACAAAAGAAATTGGGATATCACTATCAATTGTCTCCACACCTGTCGTTGTTTCATTGCTCTTATGAACTCCACCACTGCTCGTAGTCGCATAAATATAACCTGCATCATTAAAAGTAAAATCCCAAACTTGATTGCTCTTCAAACCTGAATTTAATTGGGTCCAGTTATTTCCATTATTTGTCGATCTAAATACTCCTGCATTAAACGTTCCAGCAAATAGATATCCATTTCTATTGACAGCAAGAGCTTGGACTCTCAAATCTGTAATGCCGCTGTTTATTTGCGTCCAATTATCACCATTATTTGTTGAACGAAAAACACCCCCGCCGTTCATAGTTCCTACGAATAATTCTCCACTTGCATTAATGATGAGAGAGGCAACAGATGCATAAAATGTTCCCGGCACTATCTGTGTCCAGCTAATTCCATTATCAGTAGAGCGATACACTCCACCATTTCCACTACCTATGAATAAAATGCCGCTTGAATTTATTCGAATTACATTGATGTAACTGATGGTTGTAGTAGTATTAACTTTTATCCAATTATCCCCATTATTCGTTGAACTGTATAGACCACCTGTTGCCATTCCGACCAGAATATCGTTGTTTGGCTTGATCATTATGCTATTTACATATGTATCGGTTAAGCCAATATTAATCGGACTCCAGCTACTTCCATTATTTGTCGAACGATACATACCATAACCCTCGACACCAGCAAATAAATGTCCACTCGAATTAATTGCAATTCGTTTAACTACTCCCCCACCAACAGCACTTAGCATAGTCCATGAAGTTCCATCATTTGTGGAGCGAAAAACGCCGCTAAAACTTGATCCAGCGAATAAATTGCCTGAAGAGTTAATTGCAATGGTATAAACATAATTCGTATTGGGCAGGTTTATTTGTTTCCAATAGGGTGTTTGACAAAACACAATTGGTATGGCTGCTGCCAAGCTAATTAAGATCTGAAGACAAAAAAATAGTTTAAACTGTTTCATAAGTACTCCTTTATTATTATTAATAAATTTTGTTTATAATTTATTTTTCGAACTTTTTCCTTGTATTTTTTCGATATCCATCCTGTCCTAATTTTCTAATAATTAGAAAAAGCAGATATGATATTAAACCTGAAACCGTTAAGTAGATTAAAATCATTATTACACACAATATTATTTTAATGCAAATTTATTGGGTATATAAAGAGATGTAATCCTACTTCATAAAGTAGGATATAATTCTTAGGCGGGGATCAATTAATTTTTAATTTTTTGCGTATTGTGCTGGTGTTTGATTGGTGAATTTTTTAAATGCTCTATAAAAGGCAGATTTTGTATTAAATCCAACTTCATATCCTATTGAATCGACAGAATGTGATCTTGAAATTTCTTTTAGCTTAATTTTCGCTTCTTCAATACGATAAGAGTTAATTAACTCAAAGAAGCTTTTTTTAAAGCGAGAATTAATTACATACGATAAATGATGCTTGCCGACTTTCAAGTCATGTGCAAGATTGTCAATATGAAAATTTGAATCGAGATAAGGTTTTTTTTCGATGAAATAATTTTGAATTTTCTCGCAAAGATGATCCCCAAGTTCTTGATTAATATGATAGTTTGATTTCAATAATTTTTCTTTATTGGGAATATTTTCTTTAACAAGTGCTATCGGCTGAATTGTTGTAACGAACATATTAAATTCATCAAATGAAAAAATAGCGGCATGACGAAAAGCATTAAATAGTATGTATAGGTAGATAAAGTTTATAAAGAGTGGAATAAAGACATATTCAACATTCGGAGTTGGTAATAAAATATAAATTAATGTCAGTGCAGCATTTAAAGAGAATATCAAGAGAATAAATTTCCATATATAACGTAATTTAATATGATCCTCATCTGAATAATACTCTTTAGCAATTTTAGAATAGCGATTAACGTTCATAATGGCGGCAAGAAAGTATGCGAACTCAGCAATTACAAACAATCCATTTATAGCATTCATCTGCCAAGGATAATTATTTGTAGTAAGCCCTTCTAAATAGACAACTTTCTCAGAGTTTGGTAACTGCAAAAAATCCCACCAGAAGAATAAATCTAAAATTATTATAAATAAAGTCAGAGCGTAAAGTGGATTTGCCCTCTTATAATTTTTTCCAATAAATAAATTAACATAAATGTATACAGCGGGTGCGTAGAGTTGTGCGGTAGCGAATGAAAAGAATAGTGTATGGGGAAATTCATAAATCCATCCTTGTAGGATGAATACATTGTTAATAAAATTAATAGCCGGAATAAAAATAATCACAGCTAAAATTTTATTGGTTATGCTGTTTGATTTTTGGAAATATAGGATTGTCGATAGAATTGAGAGATTTAAAATAGTGAATACATTAAAAGCTAATTCAATCATTTTCAGAATAGTGTTTAAATATACTGCAAGATAATATTTTAGAAATCAGATTCCCAGGAAGGTTGTAAATAAATAATTCCGGTTACCTGCTGGTCTTTCCATTAATATTTGTGCCGCTAAAGTAAAGTTATTGTCCGAGCCTAAAGATAGTAGATCAGCATGAGGTAAAATTAATTCCCCAATGCCAATTGTTGCAGATTATTAATTAACTTATATTTTAAATGATCCTTAGTTATTAAATAGGGAATAAGAATAATGGAAAGAATGGAATTCATTGACTATAACTCGTTATTACATTTCTTTCTTCAGCGAAAGGATGTTCTTATCAAGATCAAACTTCTTCTTACATTCATACTACCGCTTACTGAATTATCAATTCTTTATTATATTTGCCCATGAATCAGAGTTACGAAGCAGTTATTGGTTTAGAGATACACGCACAGCTTTCGACCGAATCAAAATTATTTTGCGGTTGTTCAACAAGATTCGGTGCTGAACCGAATACAAATGTTTGTCCAGTTTGCCTCGGTCATCCAGGAGTTTTGCCCGTCTTGAATAAGAAAGCTGTCGAGTTTGCAATTAAAATGGGGTTAGCAGCGAACTGCAAGATTTCCGAAAGATCAATGTTCGCAAGAAAGAATTATTTCTATCCCGATTTACCTAAAGGATACCAAATCTCGCAGTTCGAGCATCCGATCTGTTATGATGGATTCTTATTGATAGATTCAGATGGAAATGCAACAAGAAAAATTGGAATCACCAGAATTCACCTTGAAGAAGATGCTGGTAAATCTATTCACGATCAAAGCGATTCAACGTTAATCGATGTAAATCGGTGCGGAGTGCCTTTGATTGAAATAGTTAGTGAGCCCGATTTGAGATCACCCAAAGAAGCAGCTTCGTATATTTCACAAATCCGTCAAATTGTCCGCTATCTCGGAATTTGCGACGGCAATATGGAAGAAGGAAGTCTCCGCTGCGATGCGAACATCTCTATCCGCCCAAAAGGTTCGACTTCGCTCGGCGTAAAAACCGAAGTAAAAAATATGAACTCGATAAAGAATGTTGAGAAAGCACTGACTTACGAGATTGAAAGGCAGAAAGACATTCTTGAATCTGGGAAAAAAGTCATACAGCAGACTTTATTGTGGAATGCGGAAAAGCAAACGATCGAGCCGATGCGAAGCAAAGAAGAGAGTCACGATTACAGATATTTTCCCGAACCGGACCTTCCCATTATTGCCGTAAGCGAGGAATGGAAAGATGAAATCAAAAACCGTCTTCCGGAGCTGCCAGACATTCGCATGCAAAGATTCCAATCACAGTATGGATTGCCAAAATACGATGCTGAAATATTGACATCAGAAAAAGAACTCGCCGATTATTTTGAAGAATCTGCTAAACTTACCAATGATTTCAAGTCGGTGAGCAACTGGATTATGACAGAAGTCCTTAAAGTTATTAATGAAAAAAAGATAAGTATTCGTCAATTACCAGTAAAACCCGAATGGTTAAGTGAGCTGATTCATCTAGTCAATGCGGGTACCATCAGTAATAAAATTGCAAAAGATGTGTTCACTGAAATTCTTACTAATCCAAGAAGCCCTTCAATTATTGTTGAAGAGAAAAATTGGATGCAGGTTTCCGATATTTCCTCCATCGAGAAAATTATCGATGATGTGTTAGCCGCTAACCAATCGCAAGTTCAGCAGTACTTGAGCGGAAAAGAAAAAGTATTCGGATTTTTTGTAGGCGAAGTCATGAAACGGACAAAGGGGAAAGCAAATCCGGATATTGTTAACAAGATACTCAAACAAGGACTTGAGAAACTTAAAAGTTAATCCGTGATAATTAGTCTAATCCGTTAAATCAGTGTTCCATTCTTTTTTTCATTAACCGAAGATTTTCTAAATAATTCTTCGGTATGAAACCAAGCTTTTTCATCTTTTCAAAACTCAGTCCAATATTTTTCACCATTGGATAATCGGTAAATTCCTCACAGCTGGAAGGCAAAACTAAATTAGAATCAAATTCAAAAACTTCAGCCAGCTGTTTTACCATTTCGTAACGCGATAGTTTTTCAAAACCACAAAAGTTTATGATCTCGTTGCTCGTAGTAATTGATGGAAGCCGTGTTAAAAACCTTGCAGCATCTTCTACAAAAAGAGTACTCCGATATTGATCCGAAAATGCTTTTACCCTTTCTCCCCGCTTGAGCATTTCATAAGATGTATCAAAAAACGATCGACGAGCTGAGATGGTAAATCCAAACATCAAAGCAGTCCTTAAAATAACGAATTGATGCGAGAGCTTTCTTATGATTTCCTCGGCTTCAATTTTTGTTCGTGAATAAATAGTCAGCGGATTAAGTGGAGAATCTTCTTTCAAATCGTCCCCTTCAGCATAAACTAAATCTGATGAAGTGAAAACAAGAAATGAATGATGCTGATTTGCTAGATTGCAAATATTCTCAGTCGCTTCGACATTGATTTTCCGAATGTAGCTCTCCGAAGTTTCAATACTGCTGACCGGAGTAACTGCAGCCAAATGATAGACCAGATCGAACTTATACTTTTCAAAAAGTTGTTTAAGCTCGGAATAATCAGCGATATCGAATTGAACATTCTCGATATTTTTGATGTCCGGTTTTTCAGTTTTGAATAATCCAACGCTCTTAATATTCAATCCGCTGAGCTGCCGGCAGAGATGCATCCCCAAATAACCTGATGCACCTGTAATCAAAACTTTTTTCATAAACAAATTTTACCAAGCACTGTCGGAGTAGATGCACCCGTGACTCTTGGAATGTTTGCTGGATTTTCGGAGATATTTTCGTTTGCAAGAATAGCAAAGCAAATTGCTTCCTTGGAATCGGATGACATGATTTTACCGTCGATAGTTTTCACCCTTACTCTGTTACCAAAATAATTTTGAAGACTTGTCACAAAATATTTATTCTTTGCTCCACCGCCGGAAACTAGCAGCTCAGCAATTTCACATTCTGGACGTAAAAATTTTTGGTAGTTGTAAAATACAGCATAAGAAGTGAACTCTGAAAATGTTCTTACGATATCGACTTTCTTAAAATCCGAAAATCCATTAATTGCTTTATCAATGAAGTCCTGATTGTAATATTCTCTCCCTGTCGATTTCGGAGGTTCAGCATCAAGAAATTTGTCCAATCGAATTAACTTTTCAAATAATTTTTTATTCACCTCTCCCCTGGATGCAGTTGAACCGTCTTTATCAAATTTCCTGTTGAAAAGTTTCTTCATGAGATAGTCGATCATCATATTTCCAGGACCGGTATCAAAAGCTATCACATCATCCAACTTACATTTTT
This sequence comes from Ignavibacteria bacterium, assembly GCA_016873845.1. Lineage (NCBI taxonomy): Bacteria > Pseudomonadati > Ignavibacteriota > Ignavibacteria > Ignavibacteria bacterium. The sequence goes on along the minus strand of VGVX01000091.1, from coordinate 2,964 downwards.
TCTTTAGAAGCGTGATGTTTGCAATTCCGCCGATATTAAGTAAAGCTCTGTTCGTTCGGTTAGATCTGAAACTGATGTAATCAAAGTAGGGAACTAGCGGCGCCCCTTGTCCATCAAGAGCCATGTCACCGGTTCTGAAATCACCGACAGTAACTATGCCAGTTAATTTAGCAATGACCGTCGGATCGCCTATTTGAAGTGTCGCTCTGATATCATTTCCAAACATTCGTTTTGATTTTGGAAGATGATGTATCGTTTGTCCGTGCGAACCAATAAGGTCAATGTCCGAAACACTGATTCCGTACTCGCGGCAGATGTTCTCCACAGCTTTTGCATACATCTTTCCGAGAAGTATGTTCAGTTCACAAATTTGATTGACTGTCCCTTTTCCGGGTAGAGAGTTTTCAAGAATTACATCTCTCAGTTTTTGGGGATAAGGATATGAATTGAAGTAAAGCTCTTTGAATTTAGTTTTAACTCCGAAATTTTTAATCTCAACAAGACTCGCATCAACTCCATCCAAAGAAGTGCCGGACATCAAACCGATAACAAGCTTTTTTCGTTTCTTCGATAATTTATTTAATTTCCGCATAAAATTTTATAACCAACGATCCAATATGAAAATTCTTTTAGGTGCACACACATCAATTGCCGGTGGAGTTGATACTGCAATCGACCGAGCAGTGAAGATCAAATGCAATACAATCCAAATATTCACCAAGAACAACAACCAATGGAAAGCCGCTCCTCTAACTGAAGAAGCGGTTCGAAATTATAAAAATAAACTCAAATTATCAAAAATAGCCCCAGTTATTGCTCACGATTCTTATTTAATTAATCTATGTGCAAAGGATCAGGAATTACTGCAGAAATCCCGAATCTCTTTCATTGATGAGTTAAAAAGATGTGAATTATTGGGGATTTCCTGCTTAAATTTTCATCCTGGTGCACACCTCGGACAAGGTGAAAAAGATGGAATAAAAATAATTGCCGAATCATTAAATATAGTCCACGAAAAAACGCCAAATTTCAAAGTCAAATCGATGATAGAAACTACCGCTGGGCAAGGGACAAACATCGGCTACAGGTTTGAACAACTTCGTGAAATTATCGATAAAGTTGAAAATAAAAAAAGACTCGCTGTGTGCATTGACACATGCCACATTTTTGCAGGTGGATATGATATTCGAACAGAGGAATCATATGAAAAAACTTTTTCGGAATTTCGAAAAATCATTGGGCTGAAATATTTAAAAGCATTTCACGTAAATGATTCTAAGAAAGAGCTTGGCTCACGTTTAGATAGACATGAACATATAGGGAAAGGATTTATTGGATTGAATGGTTTCAGACTTCTAATGAATGACAAACGATTTGAGAAAATTCCAAAAATTCTTGAGACGCCTAAAGGTCCGGAAATGCTTGAAGATGTGAGGAATATGAGAGTGTTGAGAAAACTAGTGAAAAATTGATTGATTGATTTCAATTGCGGAGTGCTGAACACAGCACCGCAAGTTTAACGATTGTGAAAGTTGGTTGTTTTAGTAAACAAGTTTTACAAAAAATATTCTGTGGGAATAATATTTAAATATGAGTCGATCTAAAAAGTATCTTAAATGTAATATGTTTCGAATTTCTTCTAAAATGTGAGACGAATTTATATCCGTTAGCTAACAGATGACCTTTTTAGGGCAGACTCATACATCAATTCTTTTGAATCTTTTTAAAATATTCTAATTGATAGATTCTCCCAAATGAAATTTTAGCAGAAGGACTACAATAAATTAAAATTCTTCAATATAGCGACGACTTTTTTGTCTTCTTTTGCTAATTCTCGAAGTGCATCGATAATGTTTTTAGTTGGTCCCTCTGATTCTATTTTTTCAACTGTCTTTTTAACTGCCGTATCAATGATAGTCCTTCTATCCCAGAAAAGTAATCCTGTGAAGGAAATAAACATTGCAGTAAAAATCCCTGCTAAAATCCACATGAATGTATATAAGTTATCGATTCGTTTATCAAGCATCTCAAATCGTAAGTCAATTGCTTTGAATCTTTCATCAATAGCTTTGAATCTTTCCTCAGTTCTTGCCTCAAATATTTTGAGTTCGTGATAAATTTGTTCATTCGTAATTCTTTCACCCCTGCTCTGTTCTCCCGTCTGACTCTGGTGGGAAGTCTTCGCCTCAATATCAGCTGAATAACTGAAAATCAAAAAAATAAATAAGAATTTCTTGAACATTGGCTTTTTACTTTTTAATCTCTGTTCAGTGTAAGATATAAAAAATAAAATGTCAATTAGCTTTATGATTACAAATTCAATCTAAAAATATTAATGTATTAGAAATAAGAAATGGTTGTGAGAAATTAGATAGTTGCTATAAGAATATATCACTGAAAAGGTATCTTACTCAATTAATCTCACAACCATAATCCCTTTTACAGATTTATTATCACGGATGTAATTTATGAGGTGCTTTTCAGTAATTTGGACTTTTGTTCCCGGTTTCGGTGCGTGGAGAAGATAAACATTATCATTCTGTTTAATTGCAATTGTGGTATGTGTAACATCGAGACTTGAGTCCGCAGCTACTAAAGCAATTATATCGCCATCCTCGATTTTGTTTATCATATTTTTCGATGCAAGCTGATTTTTATCTATATAAAACACCTCACGGGAATTCAATTGACTTTCGATCTGTTTTAATCTTGCAATATCTTCTTTTGACTTCAGTTTAGTATAAAGTTTGGGATTGCTTGACATGAAAGAAATTGATTGTGTTAAAAATTTATTTCCGCCAAGCTCACGGCTAACATTTCTCAAAATCCCTTTTTCTTCATTGTTCTCTATCCACTCGCTGAAGTAATGCAAGCGGCTCAAGTAGTCATCTTTAATACCATCTCGATACCGAATATACTCAAGCTCTTTGATATAGCTTTCGAAACTTGAATCACCTCGTTTGA
>VGVX01000090.1 GCA_016873845.1 Ignavibacteria bacterium | reverse complement strand
ATTTGACAAACTGCCTGGAAAAGAAATCGACAGTAATTTTTATGTGATAACTGCCGGTGTTTTTATTAATCTATAGTAACTTTGAGAAGATTTCATCCCGACTTGTCGGGATGAAATCTTTTTTCTTGGATTATTTCTTCTTAAAAATTTTCAGCCAGTAATCGATCTCATTACTCGATAGAGATGGATTAAATTTTGGATTTTCAGCTTTTCGAGTTTTATCTAATATTTTAGCGAACTCCTCAGAACTTTTAACCTGACAACTGTTAATTCTTCCGTAGTTCATCACCTCATGATCCGAAGATACAACCACGAGGATTCGTTTGTTCTTCTCATTGTCAATTGTCTTTTTAAGAATGGAATCAGCAGAAGAGTTGTGGGAATACTTTATGAAAACATTGCTGCCAGCTTTGATAAAAGAATGTTTTGTATCTGGATTAGCATCTGCAGTCGGGAATCCATCGAGGAAAATCGTTGCTTCGTTTTTAGAGTTCATCATGAAATCATTCACAAGTTGAATTAGATTATCTCGGGCTAATATCTTATCCTTTCCAAAATCATTTCTCAATTTTGGATGAAAGTTCATTAGGTTATTTCCGTCGATAAGAAATTTTCTCAATTACTTAAAACGGCTCAATTATTTTTATTAATAAGATTTACAATAACTTTAATCATTATATCTTTTTCTTTTGGTTTGCTTTCAGCAATCATTAGGCAAAGAGCCACAAGTGCATTATCGGCAATTCGCTTTTGTCCTCTTTTATTATAAAGCAATTTATTTCTGTCTAAAAACCATAGAAAAAGAGCTGCAGCAATTCTCTTATTCCCATCAATGAAAGAATGATTTTTAATGGCAAGATATAATAGATTTGCAGATTTTTCCTCTAAACTAGGATATAGATCTTTCCCATCAAACGTTTGATATATTGCTCCAAGTGTTCCCCTAAAAGATTTATCTTTTTCCATACCAAATAATTCAGAGTTGCCGAATTTTTCCTTCAAGCTTTTAATGACATTTATCGCACTGCCATAGGAAAGTTTAAATTTTTCTTTTTTGGTTGTTTTTTCGACAATTAATTCATGTTTATCATATTGATCAAGTATTTTCAAAGCAAAAGTATAATTTGAAATAACATTTAAAATTCCAGCAAACTCATCTTTTTCTAATTGATAGCTTTCTACTACTTTGCCTATTATTCCAAGAGTTCGTTCAAGTTCATTTATCCGGTCAGTTTGCCCCTTTAAACGTTTTTCATATATCGCGTATCCTTTTACCAAATAGTCTTTTAATATTTTATTTGCCCAAATTCGGAATTGTGTTCCCCTCTGCGATTTCACACGGTATCCAACTGAAATAATGACGTCTAAGTTAAAAAAAGCGACTGGCTTATCTGAATTTGGAATATGCAAAAAATGCATATTGCTTTTTTTCTTTAGTTCTCCTTCATTAAAAATGTTATTAATATGGCGAGAAATGACTGATTGATCTCTTTCAAACAACTCAGCCAGTTGAGATTGGTTTAACCAAACGGTTTCTGCGTCAAGTTTCACATCAAGTTTGACTTTACCATCAACGGATTCATAAATAATTATTTCGCCCTTTGATTTCAATATCAATTTCCCATTATAAATTCGACTGAGATTTCTTTAGGCCAATAAAAATGGAACAAATAAAATTGTTTATAAATAGAATCAATCGTCCTTTTTTTAATATTTTTCTCACCTGCTGAACACTCCACCTTGCTTGGTGACTTTCAAATCTTGAAGCTGCGGTGCTTTGACACGAAGCTCAAATCGAAATCCTCTGTAACTTCCAATCGGATACCACTCGAAATTCATGTTCCAGCAATGCAAGTCACGTGAAATTCGCACTACTGGTGCAGAAATTCTTTTTTCAAAAATATCGTAGCTGCCAGATATGTAAAATTTCCATTGGCTGGTCAAATTGAAACTTAAAAGCAAACTCAAATTTGAAAATTTACTAACCTCCATAGGATTATACTTATTTAGAGTATAATTATAATTCAAAGAGAGATTCCATGGAATTGTGAAATCCGGATCACGCTCTGCCATAACTTGTTCATAGAGTGTACGTTGAATTCCCGTTGTAGAGGTTGTATCAAGATTTTCGTTTTCCTCATTGCCCTTTAATTGCTCACCAGAAATATTAAAACTCAAGTTAATTGAAAAATTAGTGAGCCGTGCCAATCCCTGCCCTTCGTTAATTAAAAATTTATTAACACGGTTTTTTATGTTTTTATCAAACTTGTAAAGATCAAAAGACGATGAACCTCCAAAACTTAAAAAGCTGCCGACGTTCGTGTAGAATCCGAGACGTATCTCGGAGAATCTAAGACTATCAGCCGCGAAATTATAAGAGATCCCTCCGTCGAAATTCAGCAATTGATATTTTTTTTGTTCGGCAGTAGTATCTTTTAGATCTGGGGAAGTTTTCATCTCAAAATTATTTCCAATGTTGAATGAGATATTTTGCTGCTCTCCCATTCCAGCTCCGCCAAAGACTTCTCTTTCATGAAGACTGTATTTAATTCTTTGCCCTTTAGAATTGACATAACTTCCAAAATACCCCCACTTTGGATCGGAAAAATCTGGTTGAAAATTATATGATATAGACGGAGTTAATGTGTGGCGAATTGCAGTTACACCTAAAACATTCGGACGAAACATTCCATAAAATTTTGTGTTGACTCCAACTCCCATATTGAATGTACGAACAGTATTCAAATCTTTTACATCTTTTGTAACAATTGAATCTTCACCTTTGTAATTTAACATTGAATAACGTTCAATTTTTTTTGTGTACCATTTCTCTACATAGCTGAATCGAGGTGTAATATTGAAATGCCCAAATTTCGGTGAGATGAACAATGAAGCATTATGATTGATACCGCCGCGGATTGAAAGCTGTCCACCTGTTTTATCCCTTCGATTTAGAAGCTGTGAAGAATAATTAATTCCAAGCAGTTCATACCAGCTATCTTCCAGACTGCCGCCTGCACTGCTTCTTGCTGAAATTTTTCGCTTAAAAGGATAAATTGGAGGTATCGAAAAGTTTAAACTTGGAAGTGTCTCATTAATATTTCCATTTGAAAGATTCTGAACACGATTATAACTCAACGAAACACTCGCACCAGATTCTTCCCACGTTTTATAATATGATGCGTTAGAAATGATTTGATCATTCAGTAATTCATTGATTGAAGTACTTGTATTTCGAATAAAGTTCGAAGAGACAAAACTTAAATTAGCATCGATTCGAGATGTCGGTGTTAGCTCGTGATGATGTTGAATTCCAATCCTATAATCCTGCTGACGTGAAAAATCTCTATCGCTTGGTTCACCGATTTTGAAGTTTGTATATCCTACATCAATCGATCCGTTGAAGTCATACCGTTTTACATATCTGAACCTTGAAGTTAACGCATAACCGCCTTTGGTATAAAAATCTCCGAGGAAATTAATATCCATAAAATCTGAAATCGCCCAAAAGTAACCGAAATGCGAAAAGTATTTTCCGTAACCGAATCGTTCGCCGTAAGCCGGTGCGATAATGCCGCTCCTGCGCCCGCTCTGATTAGGGAAAACTCCGAATGGCAACGGAATCGGGAAAGGAACATCTGCAAAATGCAGCCAAATCCACTTAGCGATTATTTGTTCTTTAAGAACGACCTTCATTTCGGGACTGTAAAAATAGTAATGAGGTTCTTCGGCAGTGCAAGTTGTATAGATGCCGTCTTGAATAAAGTAGGTTTCTTTGTCAATTTTTTTTATTCTTTGCCCGTAATATTTTTGTCCGTCGGTTTCTGTTTCTGCTAAAGAAATACTTCCTTGCTGAGTTTTGAAATTGTATTTTATAATTGTCCCTTTGTATTCTTCGCCCCCGTCTTTAAGGATCGGATTATCGGAAAAAATCTTTTTTGATGTGTCCGATGTATCACTGAACGCAATTCCCTTCGATGTCAGAATATTTGACTCCCAGTTGATATCAATTTCACCGGACTTCAAGTCCATTTCTTTGTAACGGATGTTCGCTTTACCGTAAATATTCATTTTCTTTTTCCCGATGGCATAGACGATTGAATCGGCAGCATTGTAAAATATAATTTCATCGATTTGAGATTTACGTTTTGCTGTATCTGCAATAACCAATGTGTCACTCGAAATTACTCCAGTTGTATTTTGTGCAAAAGTAAATTCAAAACAGATGCTCGCAAAAACGATGAGCAGCAAAATGATCTTTTCAATAGAAATTTTATTTGATAAGTGATTATTCAACAGATGTTTTTACTTCAAGAGTTATTCAAAGTTCACGAATTTTTCATTCTTAATAAAGAAGAAAATGGGAAGGAGGTTACTCATCCGATGTAGAATCCTGTGAGCAGATTTTTAAGGTGCTTCCCCTCTATACAATTAACAAAGAAGCTGCACCCAATATCCCCGCTTTGTTTTTCAATTTTGCTGGATATACCTTAACATCTTTCACTATTTCTCTGATTCCATGATTTTTTAGTGAAGATTCGATTGAATCTATCAATACATCACCTGCTGCGGAAACTCCACCGCCTATTATAAAAGTTTTTATATCGAGAATATTTATCACAGAAGCTAAGCCAATTCCGATATAGCGTCCAGTATCGGTTAAGATTTTATTTGCTAGCTCATCTCCCTGTTGCGAAGCTTCAAAAATTGTTTTGGGTTCAATTTTATCCAAATTATTTTCAGCGAGATCGATTATCAGCGAGTCGGGATATTCATGTAATTTTTGTACTGTTCTTTGTTTTATGTAATTATTTCCGGCATATGCTTCAATACAGCCGTGTTGTCCGCATCTGCACAAAGGACCTTGATAATCGATTGAGATATGTCCTATCTCTCCAGCACCACCGGATTCACCTCGGATAAGTTTTCCATCGACAATAATTCCGCCGCCGACTCCGGTGCCGAGTGTGATCATTACAAAAGATTTTATTTTCCCAAAAGGTCCTGCGGACTTGCCAATTCCAAAATGCAGTTCACCGAGTGCCGCACAATTAGCATCGTTGTCGATTTCAATTCTCGATTTAAATTTTTTTGAAAGAAATTGTTTTACATTCACTCTATTCCACTCAGCGAAATTTGGTGCTGAAGTTACGATTCCCGTTTTAACATTAACCTTGCCGGGAATACCAATTCCGATTCCTTCGAATCGCTGAAGAGAATTGCCTTCAAGAATCTTTTTAATTCCCAAACTGATTTGTTCAAGAACTTTTTCAGGACTTTGTTCGGCAAATGTCGGTATAGAAAATTCACCTGTAATTTTTCCAGCAGAAGAAACAATTCCAAATTTTATGCTTGTTCCGCCGATATCAATTCCAATGATCTGTTTTCTATCTTGCAATCTTTTAATCTTCAATCTTTTTATCTTTCAACCTTTTACTCTTTCAATCCCTTCAATCTTTGAATCTCGTCTCGGATCGCTGCGGCTCTTTCAAACTCATAATCTTTAGCCGCCTCGTGCATTTCGACCGTTAATTGTTCGATCAGATCTTTCTTCTGTTCTCGTGTAAGATGTTTGACAATCGGCTGAAATGAGATCATATGCTTGTTCTTGCTTTTTCCGTAGTCATCTTTTCCTTTTCGAACATCTGCGACTGCAGTTGCAGAGAGAATCTCCTCGGTAGTTTTGTAAATTGTTGCTGGCGTTATTCCGTGCTGCTCATTATATTCAATTTGCTTTTTTCTTCTTCTTTCGGTTTCGTCAATGACTTTTTTCATCGAATCGGTAATTTTATCTGCGTACATAATTACTTTGCCGTTTACATTGCGCGCGGTTCTTCCAGCCGTTTGCAAAAGAGACTTTTCACTTCTTAGAAATCCTTCTTTATCAGCATCAATAATTGCAACGAGAGAAACTTCCGGCAGATCAAGTCCTTCCCGCAGTAAATTCACTCCGACAAGAACATCAAAGTCGCCAAGTCTAAGGTCGCGCAATATTTCCACACGTTCGAGTGAATCGATGTCTGAATGTATATAACGAACCTTCACTTTCAACTTGTCGAAATAATCAGTTAGGTCCTCAGCCATTTTTTTTGTAAGCGTAGTTACAAGGACTCTCTCCTTTTTTTCTGCCCTTATGCGGACTTCATGAAGTAAATCATCGATTTGATTTCGAATAGGGCGAACATAAATCTCAGGATCAAGTAACCCAGTCGGACGAATAACTTGCTCAACGAAGACGCCGTTTGATTTTTCAAGTTCATAATCGCCGGGAGTCGCACTCACGTAAATTACTTGATTTATTTTTGATTCAAATTCTTCAAATTTCATTGGACGATTGTCTAATGCAGATGGAAGCCGGAAACCATGTTCAACCAAAGTTTCTTTCCGGACTCGGTCGCCATTGTACATTCCTCGAAGTTGTGGAATGGAAACATGCGATTCATCAACTATGAGTAAAAAATCACTTGAAAAGTAATCGAATAATGTATATGGCCGTGAACCTGGCTCTCGCCCATCCATATGACGTGAATAATTTTCAATACCGGAACAGTAACCGACTTCTTTGATCATTTCCAAGTCAAATCGGGTTCTTTGCTCGAGCCGCTGAGCTTCAAGCAGTTTATTTTGATTTCGGAGTTCTTCCAATCGCTGGAACATCTCTTTTTCGATTAACTTTATCCCCGTTCGTATTTGGTCTTTTGTAGTTACAAAATATTTTGCTGGATATATTACATAAGAATCAATTTTTTCGAGTGTGCCGCCGGTCATTGGATCAATTATCTTAATCGATTCAATTTCATCTCCCCAGAATTCCAATCTAACAGCTTGATCGTCTAAAAATGCGGGAATAATATCGATTGTTTCTCCTCTTATGCGAAACTTTCCACGGGAAAATTCTATATCGTTTCTGCTGTAATAAATTTCAACTAAACGATTAAGCAGATCCCGTCGAGTAATTCGCATCCCTTTCTTCACTATTAAAACTTGATTCGCATATTCCTGCGGTGCGCCGATTCCATAAATTGCACTAACAGAAGCAACCACAATAACGTCTCGCCTTCCTTCAATTAGCGAGGTAGTTGCTTTTAACCGAAGACGATCGATTTCATCGTTTATTGAAAAATCCTTTTCAATATAGGTATCCGTTGAAACGACATATGCTTCCGGCTGATAATAGTCGTAATAGCTTATGAAAAACTCGACTGCATTTTGCGGAAAGAAAGACTTGAATTCGCCATAAAGCTGAGCTGCAAGGGTTTTGTTGTGCGATAATACTAATGTCGGTCTATTCAAATTGGCAATAACATTTGAAACTGTAAATGTTTTTCCGCTTCCAGTCACGCCAAGTAGTGTTTGATGTTTTTCACCATTTTGGAGACCAGAAGTTAACTCTTTAATTGCTTCAGGTTGATCACCTGTCGGCTTAAGGTTGGATATAAGCTTAAAAGTTTCCATCTGAAAAATAAAAATAAAGAAATCGCTGTTTAACGGAAAGTGAAGATGTAAGTAAAATTAGGCTAAAGCGGAGGCTGAGGCTTAGTATTGAGTTTTTTAAAAATAAAAAATCCGCTCGAAAGCGGATTTCCTTATTAAAATGAGGTATCCAAAATCACATTGGGATTTTGGAGTTAAGAATTTCAATCGAATCGCTGACTTTTACCATTTCAATAGCAAGCTTTTTCACACCGGGTTTCAATATTCCAAGAGATTTAGCAGCTCCATACGAAAGATCGATTTCACGATCACCTACATAGGGCCCGCGATCATTTATTCTCACAATTACTGATTTATCGTTCGCCTTATTTGTAATTCTTAAAAGCGTTCCAAATTTCATTGATTTATGAGCGGCTGTTAGATCAAATTGGTCATAGATCTCGCCATTTGCCGTCATTCTTCCGTGGAATCCAGGTCCATACCAGGATGCCAGCATATCTGGAATTGGTTTATAAGTAATAACCGGAATGGTTTGTACCGTTGAATTACTACTCAATTCATCTTCAATTTTACTGGTGCCGCCTACAATTCCTTCAGTATCAGTCACAACATAACTGAAACCAAGAAGAGATAATAGGATCGCAGTAAAAATGAGCCTATCCAAATATTTCAAAGTTCCTCCATAGTTTGTTATTGATTACTATTATCGGTTGCAAAATTAAATTTTATAACGTTCTCATCCAAGATATGGTTTCATCAAAGGGGGGTAATATGATTTTTTCTAAATTCTCGACCCAATGGGTAATTAGGTCGAATTTAACTAAAAAACAATCTGTTAGCTAATTTACTTAAGATGTTTATTGAACCAATCAAGCCCTCTGTTAAGCATATTAATGTAATGTTGGGATTCATTTCTAATTCCATGTCCCTCGCGAGGGTATAAAACATACTCAACATTTCGGTTAAGAGTTTTAAGCGCTTGATACATTTCTTGAGAATTTGCAACATTCGTGTATAGATCCTTTTCACCTTGCAGAATTAATACAGGTGTAGAAATGTTTCTAACAAAAAATGCAGGAGAACGATTCACCCAGAGATTATTCATATCGATCGGTCTTTCCCAATAGTTGTATCCAAAATACATTTTTTCGAAAACCGGCTGCCACGAATTCGAAAAGTCAGTGAAAAAAGAAAATATTCCATACATTGAAACTGCTGCTGCAAATCGATTGGTTTGGGAGATTGTCCAATTTGTTAGATATCCGCCATAGCTTCCACCGATGATTCCCATTCGTGTTGTGTCAACAAATCCGAGTGAAATTACATAATCTACAGCAGACATTGCATCGTGGAAATCTCCTCCACCAAGATCATATTTATTCGCCTGACCGAAATCATCGCTATAACCTGAACTTCCGCGGACATTTGGTGCCAAAACCAAAAAACCTTCATTGGCATAGACCTGCATTGGATAGGATTGGACGAATGTCTGACGAAAGTTTCCATACGGACCTCCATGCATACAAAGAATTAGAGGATATTTTTTATTTTTCTCGAAATTCACGGGTTTAATTAGAAGTGACTCAATGGTGAATTTACTATCATAACTCCGATGCCGAATCACTTCTAGCGGGGAAATAATATAATTGACTAATTGCTTCGAAAATTCAGTTAGATTTCGAACAGATCCTTTTTCAATTATACAAATTTCTTTTAATGACTGAGAATCTTCAACCAAAGCACAATGTTTATCGCCAGTTAAGTCGATTGTATATGAACTGAACGACTTGCCGAGCGAAGTTAATCTGCGCACTTCACCGGAGTTAATATCAAATTTATAGATTGTATTTTGCATTCCTTCCGAAACCAGTGCAAAAATAATTTTACCGTCAGGATTCCAGAAAAAATCAGTTATCGATAGATTAAAATCCTTTGTGAGATTCTTAACCTTTTTAGAATTCATATCAATTATATGAATGTCTGATTCTGCATATTCGATATCGGGAACTGTCTGCGTGATGAAAGCAACTTTTGAATCGTCGGGTGAAAACTGAGGCAAGGTTTCCGGGCCATCAAAATTAGTCAACTGCTCAGTAGTACTATCAAAATTTAATATCCAAACGTCATGTTTCTGGTCATCATTATATTCTCCTGAATAGTTTGTTTGATAGATTAATTTATCAGACTTTGAAGAGAATTTAAAATTCGAAGCACCAGGATCAAGTGATGCAATTTTTTTG
>VGVX01000089.1 GCA_016873845.1 Ignavibacteria bacterium | reverse complement strand
CTGAACAAGATTGCTATTGTTGTAATTATTTTATTGATACTTTTCATTTATGGTAAGATTGTAATTAACGATGTTGATCCGCCAGGCAAACAATTGCGGATCGCAATGATCCAGCCCGATTTTGATCCATGGGATAAGTGGGAAGATGGTGATGTCAATTCGCAACTCAGCATTTATTTAGCACTCTCTGATAGTGCAGTCAAAGCAGGTGCAAAATTAATTGTCTGGCCTGAGACTGCTGTTCCAGTTTATCTAACAAGTGGTAGATATCCTGATGAAGTCGTACGAATCAGAAAATTTGTAAATGAAAATAAAGTTCATCTTTTATCAGGATTACCATTAGTTCATTTCTATTTCTCAAAAGATGAAACAAAAACAGAGAGCAGAATATCGCGTGATTCGGCTTATTACTACGATTCATATAATGGTGCGGTGCTTTTCTCTCCAAATGAAGACAAGCTTCAAGAGTATGGCAAAAGAAAACTTGTACCATTTGCAGAACGCTCACCATATTTACACTATCTGCCATTTCTTGGCGATTGGATAAAGTGGGGTGTTGGAATCAGCAATTGGAGTGTCTGGGATAAACAAACTGTATTTGGATTTCAAGATTTAAATGGTGATTCGATCAAATTTTCGGCAGGAGTTTGCTATGAGTCGATCTTCCCGGCATTCAATTCTGATTTTGTAAAAAGTGGAGCACAATTCCTAGTAGTAGTGACTAATGACAGTTGGTACGGCGAACTTTCTGGTCCTTATCAGCATAAGCAGTTTGCAACATTTCGTGCGGTTGAAAATCGCAGATGGATTGTGCGAGCTGCAAACGGTGGGATTTCATGTCTGATAGATCCAATTGGTGTTACAGTTGATGAAACCCAACTTTACACACGAAGGTATTTAGTTGGTGATATTTATTTAAAGGACGATTTAACTTTCTATGCAAGATATCAGGATATAATAAGCTATATCTCTGTTGTATTTAGCATTTTTGTTTTTATTATTACTTATATCAGAAAAATTCAGGTGAGGAAATTAAATGCGGATGATTGACCTTCGCAGTGACACGGTTACTAAGCCGTCTAAAGAAATGCGTGAGTTTATGTTAAATGCAGAAGTCGGTGATGATGTTTATGGAGAAGATCCGAGTGTAAATAGGCTGCAGGAAAAAGTTGCTGACCTGCTTGGAAAAGAAACGGCATTATTTGTCCCCAGCGGCACAATGGCAAACCAACTTTGCATCAAAACTCATACTCAACCTTGGGATGAATTGATATGCGATAGAGATGCACACATTTTAAATTATGAATCAGGATCGATTGCCGGAATTTCTCATGTGCAAGTTTTAACCGCAAATGGCAACAGAGGAATTTTTACAGCAGAACAAGTTGAAGAATTAATTCGACCAGAAGCATATTATCTGCCAAAGACTAAGCTTGTTTGTGTTGAGAATACGCATAATCGAGGTGCAGGATCAATTTTCCCCATTGAAGAAATAAAAAGAATAAAAACAGTATGCGAGAAATATAATTTAAAATATCATCTTGATGGTGCACGATTATGGAACGCATCAATTGCTACCGGCATCAGCATGAAAGAATTTGCCTCGCATTTTGATTCAGTCTCAGTCTGTTTATCGAAAGGAATGGGTGCACCTGTCGGTTCTGTTATCGCTGGGACAAAAGAATTTATTAAACTCGCACATCGTTACCGAAAAGCCTGGGGAGGAGGAATGAGGCAAGCAGGAATTCTTGCCGCAGCGGGGATCTATGCAATTGAGAATAATTATGAAAGATTAGCAGATGATCATAGACGAGCAAAGTATTTCGCCGAAGAAATTTCACAACTTCCATCGATCGAACTTGATCCAGCTTCAGTTGAAACAAATATTATCCTCTTCGGAGTGAAGGGACTAACTGCAAATGAAATTGCAGCGAAAGTTAAAACTCCATCGGGTCATGGAAATTTACTGCTGCTTTCAGTCGGTAAAAAGTTTTTAGCAAGAGCAGTTATGCATTTAAATGTTTATGATGAGGATGTTGAAGAGGCGATTCAAATCTTGAAATCTCAGGTTGGAAAGGATTAAAGACTTTTATGCAAAAACAATTCGACATAAAATTATTCCCTGCAGTTCTGAAATTTAGAGTCCGCAGCTACGAGATTGATTTTCAAAATGTTGTGAACAATGCTGTATATTTTAATTACTTCGAGATGGGAAGGATCGATTACAGAAAGCAAATGGGGGTGAAAATGTATCCCAACGGTTCATTCAGCGATGGACTTCTTTTCTTTGTAGTGAAAAATTCATGTGAGTATTACGAACCTTGCTCGATTGATGATGAAATAACGCTTTATACACGAATTGCTTTCATAAAAAATTCAAGTTTTGGATTCGAGCAAGTCCTGTTCAATAACTCATCAGGCAAGTTTGCTGCATTCGGAAGTGATGTGATTGTAAATGTAGATTATAAAACACGTCAACGTGCTGTGATACCAGAGGGTTTGATTGATGAAATAAAAAAGTTTGATTCTAACGTAAAGATCACTCGAGGATGAAAACACTTATATTCGATATTGAAACCGTCGGATACCAATTCGAATCTTTCGATGAATTCCAACGCGAATACTTAATGCGATTTGCCGAAATGGAAGAGACTGAAGAAAAAAAACAGATTAAAAAAGATGAAGTGATTCGTTATTTAAATCTCAGCGCACTCACCGCACAGATTGTCGCTATCGGTTTGTATGATGTGGAAAGAGAAAAGGGATTGATACTGTTTCAATCCGAAGGAAATGAAGAGTTTAAGTCCGATGATGAGCATTTCACTTTTCGATCCGGAGATGAAAAATCGTTAATCGAATCATTTTGGCAAACCATTGACAAGTATGAACGATTTGTAACATTTAACGGACGTGGCTTTGATGCTCCGTTTCTTCACTTGCGTTCTGCAATTATGAAAATCAAACCCGCAAAAAATCTTCTTCCTTATAGATATGACTCAAAAGTACATTGTGATCTTCTTGAGCAATTTACTTTTTATGGACTTGTCAGAAAATATAATCTTGATTTTTATTGCAAAGCGTTTGGGATTGAAAGTCCAAAGCGCGGTGAAGTCACCGGGCACAACATAAATGAGATGTTTGCAGAAAAGAAATTCAAAGATATCGCAGAATATTGTGCAAAGGATTTGATCGCAACGTATCAGTTGTTTCTGATATTTAAAAATTATTTAGAATTTCAGAAATAAATTTTTTAGTTGATAAATCATTAAACTTAACTTACTAATTGATGAATAAACGCAAAGAGAACGAGAGTAAATTTCGTAATTGGAAAGAAACAGAAGAGGGGGAAAGAATTTATTGGTATAGAGTCGAAGGTAAATTTGGTTATTACGCACATTATATTAAAGCAGTTGATAAAAATGAGGTGACTTTGAAATTTTATCAGGAAATTTATAATTTCGATGGGAATTTAGTTGAGATCCACGAAAAGTATCCAATAGATAAAGGACACAGAAAACTATGATTATAACAAAAGAAAATGTAGCTGAAAAAATTAGTGATTACCTTCATCATAAACTCACCTTAGCCGAGTTAGTCAATTGGGCAGAAAATGCAATGATGAATGAATCATTTGATGAAGCAGAATCTGCTGTCTTATCGGAAGTAGTCGGTTACTTAGGTCTAGCTGATGTTCGCACTTTTGGTTTGCAGTTCGAAGATTGTGAAAATCTATTAAAAAAATTGGGTTTCACCCTGAAAGTTAGAATTGAGCAAGCTGTTTAAAACTTTTTTCGTCTTGATTTTCTTGCTAGTACCGAGTTTTTGGATAAAAATCTTTTTCAGACTTCTCCCTTAAGGATTATGAAAGAACTCACTGTAACTCTCGAACTCGCCCTTCAACACGGACTTTATGAAGAAGAATACAATTGGATTTTAGAAATATTAGGTCGAACACCGAATTTTACTGAACTCGGAATTTTCAGTGTCATGTGGAGTGAACATTGCAGTTACAAAAATTCAATTGCATTGTTAAAAACACTTCCTCGTGAAGGTAAACGTTTGCTCGTTCAAGCAGGTGAAGAAAATGCTGGACTTGTTGATATTGGAGATGGACTTGCAGTCGCATTTAAGATTGAAAGTCATAATCATCCTTCGGCTGTTGAACCGTATCAAGGGGCAGCAACTGGCGTTGGAGGAATACTTCGCGATATTTTCACAATGGGAGCGAGACCGATTGCAGCGCTTGATTCACTTCGTTTTGGTGAACTGGACAATCAACGAACAAAATATTTATTCGATGGAGTTGTGCGTGGAATCGGAGATTATGGAAATTGCTTCGGAGTCCCGACTATAGCCGGTGAAGTATATTTTGAAGATTCTTATCAAGATAATTGTCTTGTAAATGCTATGGCAGTTGGAATTGTAAAAACTGACCGCATTTCTCGCGCAGTAGCTAAAGGGAAAGGGAATTCGGTTTTCATTGTTGGTTCATCCACTGGACGAGATGGAATTCATGGAGCAACCTTTGCATCGGAAGAATTATCTGAGGAATCAGAGTCTCGACGCTCAAATGTTCAAGTTGGTGATCCCTTCGCGGAAAAACTTTTGCTTGAAGCAACTCTCGAAGTTATTAAACTGAATTTAATAGTCGGTATTCAAGATATGGGTGCAGCTGGAATAATTTGTTCGACATCTGAGATGAGCGCCCGCGGAAATTCCGGAATGAAAATCAATTTAGATCTTGTACCGCTGAGAGAAGAAGGAATGAGTTCATACGAGATATTACTTTCAGAATCGCAGGAGAGAATGCTTGTCGTTTGTAAAAGGGGAAACGAAGAGAGACTTAAACAAATTTTTAATAAATGGGATTTGAATTGTGTGCAAATTGGTGAAGTGATAGATGAAGATAAATTATTTTTTTATCAGCAAGGTGAACTGAAGGGAGAAGTGCCCGCATCCTCGTTGGTTTTAGGCGGAGGAGCTCCAGTATATAAACGTGAAACTCGGAGACCAAAATATCTTGATGAAGTCAATAATCTCGACTTCACTTTGTTGCCTGAGCAAAAAGATTTGAATTTAGTTCTACTAAAAATTTTGTCTTCACCAAACATTGCGAATAAATCATGGGTATACCATCAATATGACTACGGCGTTGGAACTAATACTGTCATCGCACCCGGCTGCGATGCTGCCGTTGTACGGATAAAAAAGACAAACAAAGCACTTGCAGTTAAGACTGATTGCAATGCAAGATATGTGTATTTAAATCCAAAAGTTGGAGCAATGATTGCTGTCGCAGAGTCTGCAAGAAATATAGTTTGTTCTGGTGCAATGCCTATTGCAATTACGAATTGTTTAAATTTCGGTAATCCTTATAAACCGGAAATTTATTGGCAATTCAAAGAGGCTATTGGAGGAATTGGTGAAGCGTGCAGAGTGCTCGAAACTCCAGTAACAGGTGGGAATGTTAGTTTCTATAACGAAAGTCCGAACAGAGTCGTTTTTCCAACCCCGGTTATTGGAATGCTTGGAATAATCGATGATGTAAAATGGATCACAAAATCTTATTTCCAAAATGAGGGGGATTTAATTTATATACTTGGTGAAACAAAAGAGGAAATCGGAGGTACTGAATTTCTAAAAGTGATCCACAATAAAATTTTTGGTCCACCGCCGATGATCGATTTACATTTTGAAAGAAAACTTCATAAAGGTCTTCTCAAGCTCATTAAACATGGATTAGTAGTTTCAGCACATGATTTAAGCGATGGTGGACTCGGAGTTGCATTAGCTGAAGCATGTATTATGAATAGAGACAAACAATTTGGAGCAGAAATTAATTGCATTCCATCTTTCAGATTTGATCATTATCTTTTTTCTGAAAGTCAATCACGAGTTCTAATTTCAATTTCACCACTAGATAAATCACGGATTGAAAATGAGCTTCATTTTCTCGATATCCCTTTCGAAATGATAGGAACGGTGAAAACATGTAAACTTTTAATTAATGATAATCTTAATTTATCGATAGAAAAAATTAACGATGCATATTTTAATGCGATTAACAAAATAATGTCATAGAAACGATGGCTCAGAAATCAGAAACTTCAAAAACACCCAAACTTTCAACCTGGAAAAAAATAATAGGTTGGATTAAATTTTATTCAATTGGGATCTATAACAAGGCAGATGAGCATCATGTTTTTTTGTTTGGCTCAGCTCTTACTTTTAATATAATTTTATGTATCATCCCATTCATTCTGATAATCTTTGCCTATTTAGGAAATGTACTTGAATCGCAGGATATTTATTTTCAAATAAATCTTTTCCTAGATAAGCTAATACCTTACACGGCGTATACAGATCAAATCCGCGATATTATTTTTGAAAGAGTCGATGAATTCATTGAATACAAAACTATAGTCGGTATTATTGGCACGATCGGTTTATTTCTAACTTGCAGCGGATTATTCTCAACAGTGCGGACGATATTAAATGATATTTATGGGATAAAAAAAGATAAAAGCGCTCTCGTCGCAAAATTGCGTGATATTGGAATGGTAATCTTGACTATTGTTTTCTTCTCCTTTATCGTAATGTTAAGCCCACTTTTTCAGATTGGAAAAACAATCTTTGCAGATGCCTGGATTTTTCATGAGCTTGATTTGTCATCATTCGAGCATTACGTTTTAAATCTTATACTTTTTAGTCTTACGCTGCTTCTAGCATATGTTCTTTATGGACTGATTCCTTACGAAAAAATGTCGCACAAGGTTTATTTTGTTTCTGCATTTTGGGCAACACTATTTTTTGAAATTTCTAAATATGGTTTTGGATACTACATCACTAATGTAGTAAACTATGGAAAAATTTACGGAAACGTTACATTTGTGATAATTATTGCATTCTGGCTTTACATCAGCTCAGTCATATTTGTTTTTGCAGCTATTTTTGGTCAGCTTTACAGGGAAAGGCAAAAACTTCTTGCGACATCCAAGCGAAAGTTAATAAAGCTCGAAGATTTACACCTCTATCTGCCTAAAAAATTACCAAAATCTTCCGATTTTAGAATTAAAAAGAGAAAAAAGAAGAGTAATTACTGAATTGAAACAAATTTCAATTGACTCAAAATCAAAGGTAAAATTATTGTATTCGAATTAAATCCGAAACTTATTATATTTTTATAAGTAGATTGAAAAAGAAATTATTAATAAATGGAATTTAACGAAAACATAAAACGAGCCAGCCAGCTTTTTCAACGTGCATATGAATTACAAATGCGTGGAGAATTAGATGAAGCAATCAACACATACCAAATGTCTATTCAACTGCACCCAACTGCTGAAGCTTATACATTCCTTGGCTGGACTTATAGTTTTCGTGGAGATTATGAACACGCTATAGAAGAATGTAAAAAAGCAATTGAGTTGGATAAAGATTTTGGAAATCCATACAATGATATTGGAGTTTATTTAATTGCTCTCGGTCATTACGAAGAAGCAATTCATTGGTTAGAATCAGCTCTCCATGCGAAACGATATGAATCCAAGCAATATCCATATTACAATTTGGGCAAAATAATGGAGAAGAAAGGGGAGTGGAATGAAGCGATTGGCTACTATACTCGTGCGCTTGGATGCAAACCGGATTATCAGCCTGCAAAAGATGCAATCACCCGCCTAGTAAGCTGGATGAATTAGAATTTAGTTCTTAAAGTTCATAAAGTTGAAAGTTCATAAAGTAAAAAGTTCTTAAAGTTCATAAAGTAAAAAGTTCGTAAAGTTAAAAGTTTGTTGAGTGGAAAGTTATTTCTTTATGAACTTTAACAACCTTATGAACATTTTGACTAAAGTTCCGATTGAAATGAAAATTATGCTTTCATTCGCTCGCCGAGGTCTTCATAAATAAAAATCCAACCGACGATCTTACCTATGTCAATCTCATCGAAATTATTCCAATAATCTCTATCACGAACATATCGAGAACTAGTTTCGTCGAATGGAATTGAATCAGTTGTTTTAATAATTGTATCGAATCTCTCTATCCATTTTTTCCAATTTTTTTCTCTTAAATCAACCCATCCATCATTCGACCACAGTTCAATTTTCTTATCATCAATCTTCAATTCGTTTTCGCCGCGGTATGGAGGAATTTTTATATCCTTTCCTCTTAATAATTGTTTTCCGTCAGGAAGTAATATAGGAATGCCAATAGAAATCATTTTAGCACGGATATCACTATCGGTTTTAATGTATTCAAAAATCGTGTTTGAAATTTCTTTTGGATTTTTCTTTACAACATTTCTCATTGAAGTAAATAGTATTCTAAGTAATTGTGCCTCATATAATAGTTTGGATAGTCTCGGAGGTCCTAGCATTTCAAATGCAACGCTGTCTGTCTGATATTCGGTTTCTAGTTTCTTCATTTTTTTAATTGCACTGTGGTGCATAAATCCAGCACGGTAAGTAGGTTCTAATGAAGCATGGTCGAGTGCGTTGATAATATCATGACCGGTGTTGCCGCCGCGGATTTCCTGCACAACTGATTGAGCAATTTCTTCAGGGGTTACATATTCCATCTGACCAAGACTTGATATCGCATCAAACTCACCGCGCGAAAAAATTCCATTTTCACCAGTGTCAATAAAAACAGCTTTTAACGTTTCTTCTTTTTTATTGATCGCGACTTCATCTTTAATCTTGAATATTTTTTCAAGCTGAACGGCATTTTCAACCGGACAGTCAAAGAGCTCCACTGGCTTTCCGCCTTTTCTGATCTCACCGAAAGCAATTTTTTTCCAAGCAATTGCAGCAGTTGGTTTAATTTCTTTTGTGATTGGTGCATCTGGAGTTCGGGCAATCAAAAATAATAGAAGAGTATGAGCTCCTGCAACAGAAGATTTGCTTAGCAATACTCTTGAAGGTTTTTCTTCGCTGTGCGTGTATGGAATGTTTAATCCCATTCCTCCAGTTCCACTTGTACCAATCTTAACATAGATTTGCGAGTTTGCATCGCTCATGCTTTTATATAAAATTTGAACGTGTCTGATCAACTGCGGTATATAAAGAGTTGCAAGAAGTCTTTCTGTTTGGAATAAAATGTCATCGATATTTTTACTTTTCAGAGATTTACGAACATCTCTGCTTACAGAATATAAATCTTGATATGCAATTGCTGTCGCTGTGTTAATGCTGTCGATTACTATTTTTGGTTCGTAAGTAGTTATCAAGTCATATAAACTTGAAGCATGAAGAATTTCATCACTTAATTCCTCGAGAACATCATTAATTAAAATATCTCTCGATTCGGAGTCTGAGAGTAAGTCAAATCTATTTTTATCTTTAAATTCTTTTCGTAAAAAAATATTTCCCCACCACGGAATAATATTTTCTGGCGGGAAATTTGGAAATTCATTCCGCAGACTTTCAACTGCTTCCTTCGCCTCGTATTCCTGCAGTGATGCAAGGATGATCTTTTCAGGATTTTTAACAATTATTTTTCGTGCAACTGCCGAGCCAACTAAACCCCAGCCGCCAAGTATCAATACAGTTTTATTTTTAATATCCATTTATGCCTCTCTCAAGAAGGATTGTTTCAGTTCAATAACCATTAAAATTCAATGCAAATTACTCAATTGAGAAATCTTTAGCTATAATTTTCGAAAAGCATCTATCTATTCATTACGAATTTTACTTAAACTCACAAAAAAAACCTGCAATTGATTTTAGAATAACGTTAATTTATATTTGAACGCTTAATTAATGAATACTATAAGATGAAAATCAGCGATTTACTTAACCAAGAAAATGTTTTGCTCGAATTAGAAGCAAAAGATAA